>CANLFK010000047.1 GCA_947489925.1 Candidatus Caenarcanales bacterium | reverse complement strand
GTTTTTTGGAATTACCAAAGGAATGGAAAACTCAGCTGTATTAGTAATCATATTTGTCCCAATACCAATATCTCTAAATTGTCTATAACCTCTCATACCATATGGACCACCCATTTTTAAATTACGAAAGCCAGCGACATCGCCCATTAAGCCTTCTGCGTGAAAGTTATTTTTAAAATACCAACCGTCTTCCGTTAATCTCTGATAGCGTCTGATGTCTACACCCAAAGATCCATATGAGCCAGCCCCACCCAAACCAATTGAAGGTCCACCAAAGAAAGTATTTCTCCATCCAGAGCCATAATCATCAAAGTTACGATAAACTAAAGTCGGTGCTGTATCAAGATAGAAACCATCTTTGAGTTGTTTATTCCTTAGATCCTTTGCCTCATTTGTAGCATCTGCCAAAGATTTGCCTTCTTTCATAATCTCAGTAGTTAATGTATCTCTTGCATTGCTACCAAAATTAATTACCTCATTAGAACTAACCGTTAAACCATTTTGCAAAGCCCATCTTTTCTGTCCGTCATGCTTTTCCATTCCCCATTTTAAAGGCTGAGAAGTTGTAAATCCGCCTCTCAATGTTCTTTGCAGAGCTGAATCAACAATCCAACTACCAAATTGTTGAGCTGAAGAATTGAGACCTAAAGCAACATTACTATTACCAACAAATGGATCCGAATAATTAGCCCCAAAAGTATAATTTGGTCGCCTGACAAAACGACCATCAGTATCTCCATCAATAGCGGTTAATAAACCAGTTCCAGCTTGTGCACTAAGGCTTAAGTTCTCACCTTGTCCTCTAAAATTAGGCTCTGTGAAACTAACATTTCCGAAAATACCATTAAAACTACCAATTCCAGTTCCAACACTTAAAGCTTTAGTTCTTTGTTCTTCCATTTTAAAAGTAACAATATGCTTATCTGGATTGGTGGGTGAAGGTTTAATTTCTCTTTTTACATCTTTAAAATAGCCAGTCTTTTGCAGACCTTCCATGAATTTAATAATATTTTCTTCATTATAAGCTTTACCATCTTTCATATACTCTGGTACTAAGCGATCCAAATAGCTAGTTTTAGTTCTAGTATTTCCTTCAAATTCAATAGCTTCGATTTTTCCTTCATCAATATTAATGGTTAAAAAGCCGTCTGGATCAAAGTGTAATTCATTAACAGCCGCCAAAATAAAACCTTTATCATGGTAAATTTTTTCAATTTTTTCAACCGCTTTTCTAATTTGATTACTACTGCGAGGCATTCCAATTAAAGGAGTCAAAAACTGCTCTAATTCGGCTTTTTTCATTAAATCATTACCTTTAATAATCAAACCCGTAATTGGTCTGTTTTCAACAACTTGAATTTTGAGTAAAATGCCTTCTTCGCCTTGTGGAATCGGAATAGCTAATAATTTATCTTTATCAAAATAGCCTAAATTATTTAAAGCCTGTAAATCATATGATATTTTTCGACGGCTAAATTTAGTGCCTTTTTTGGTTTTTAAACTATTTAAAATAACTTCAGTCGGAACTAATTGGTTTCCCGAAACCTGAATTTGTTGAATGGTAATCGGTTTATCAAAATTTCCAATTGATTGATTTGGGTCTGAAGCTTCTTGATCAGTAATTTCTTGGTCAGCGATTTCATCTAAAGGATTACTTAAACTTTTAGCAGTTTCTTCAGATTTGACACTTAACAATGAAAGTGAATTAGTGAACAATAAACTAATAAAAAGAAGATTAAAGACTGAAACTTTGCGGAATTGTTTTTTCATATTATTAATAAATAGGTTTTTCCCTAATTTTGATTCTTTATTTCAAACAAATTGAATTTATATTAGCAAATTTATTTATTTATCACCAAGTAGAATTATTTACAGTATTTACGAAATCCATTTGTCCACTAAATTTGGACTTTCACTATGAGGTTCTGGACTTTGTTTTCCTCAATTACTTCTTTATACAGATTAGGATCTTTCTTTTATAATTTTTCTTTCTTCTTGGGTTAAACCGTATAAGTCATAAACTAATATATCTATTTCGTCTTCTAATTCCATAGCATTTTTGTTTTCTTCTTTTAACGAGGTTACTTTTTCTACTAATTGCACTATTGGTTTTTCTTGTTTTTCTGTTGGTATTTTAAGGGGAATGCTTTCAATTTGTACACCTCTTAAATCAAAGTAGCCACCATTTATTTTTGTTGATTTATAGTTAATTTCAAACCAAAAATTAATAAGTTTAGAGTTTAATAAAGCAAGAATAAATTTATTACTTGTTTTTTGATTATCTTTCTGTTGTAAATAATAAATTCTATCTAAAATGATTTGTGAATCATCTTTTAAAGTGGCTATTAAGGATAAAACTGTTCTCGGTAAAATTATTAATTCATTTGAGAAAACTTTTGTAAATTTATTTTCTAATTCTTTATTTATAAAATTTAACGGTAATGAAGATTTTTTAATTTCATATTTTTTTACTTGAGGTGATTTAATACCTTGGTACTTACCGTTACTCCTAAAATCAACTTTATCATTTGCTAATCCACGATGACATATATATAAATCGCAAACTTTATAATTAGTATTTTCTATCTTTTCAAGTATTGAGTCAATTAAAGCACTTCCATTAAAGATCCATTTAAAATCTTTAGTATCTTTCAGAAGCTCTTTTTGTGAATAAATCCTTGGTTTTGTTAATGAGATTTTTTGTAAGGTTTTATTAATTTCTATTTGAGATTCACCAAAAAATTGAATTTCATTGCTCTCATCAAATTCTTTGGAATAAAAGCTAATACAAGGATAAGTTGATTTTCTATCAAATACATTAAATTGTCCAATATCTACTATTAAATTGATTGAATAATTTTCTAGTATTAATTTTCTTAAAGCAAAACCATATTCATTAACAAAAAACTTTGGATTTATCAAACATAAACTGCCTTTTTCTTTTAATAGATTAAAACCTTTTTCAATAAATAAAATATATAAATCATATTGTTTGTAAGCGGATTTATATTTATTTTGATAGTAAATTTTTGCAGAATCCAAAAGCTCAGTTCTTCTTACATAGGGAGGATTGCCAATTATTAAATCAAAACCAGTAAAATTACCATTCTCATCAAGCACTTCAGGGAATTCAAAACGCCATTCAAAAGCTTTTCTATATATTTCTTGCTTTTTTTCTTTCTCAATTTCTATTTTAGTTTCTTCAATTTCTTTATTAATTATCTGTATATTTGATTCTAAGGTTTTAATATTTTTATTAGCTTCTTCTTCAAAATCTTTGCCAAGTAATTCAGTTTTTGTTTCTTCTTTTATTATTTGTCTTTCTTTTATTACAAGCTCAGATTGCTTTAATTTCAGCTTTTTAATTAAAGGGCTATTTGCATTAAATTCTTCAACAAAAGTATTTTTGATATTTTTAATTCTGTTTCTAATTTCATTTTTATCTTTTGGACTTAATGACTTTTTGTAATTAATAACTATATTTTTATATTCATCAATTATTTTTCCTTTCTCGGAATTAATATTATATTTTTCATACAAATCAAATTTACTAATTAAACTATTTCCGCATTTTATATTTATATCTATATTTGGTAATGTTTGTAATTCTGAATAAGTAGTTTCTGAAATATAATAAGCATTTTTCAAAAGTTCAATCCAGAGCCTTAATTGGCAAATCTGTACAGAATTAGGATTAATATCTACACCAAATAAACAGTTTTCTATTATTTTTTGCTTTTCATGAAATATAGTTTTTTGTATTCTTGTTTTTTCAGAGCTTACATTTCTTATATTATTTTTATAATTTTCTACTTTATACTCAAAAGTTTTATTAGTTTCCAAGTCAAGTATTAAAAGTTCATCATTTTCGATATAGGCTTTATAGTATTTTCCTAAAGATTTACCCTCTTCATCAATCAAAATATCCAAATCACTTTTTATCGAAATAATCTCATTTAAAGCCGAAACTAAAAAATGCCCCGAACCAACTGACGGATCACATATTTTTATACTATTAATTATTTGATTAGCTTCTTTTTCTGAGATTTTATTTCTGTAAAGTTCTTTACTTAATTCTTCTATACTTTGACAATTAAAATTATATTGTTGATTAAATTTTTCTATTACTATTTTTCTTGTACTTTCACGACACATATACATTGTTATAAAACTGGGTGTAAAAACTGCACCATCTTTATAGCCATTGATTTTTTCAAATATTAAACCTAAAACTGCGGCATTAATTATTTCTTTAGTATTTCTAAGTAATGAACCTACTTTTTCTACTCCAAAATTATATCCACTTAAAAATTTTAATAAGTATTCTAGAGTATTTAATTTAGTATAGTTTTCTTTATTTTCTAAAATTGTTTTATTGAAAATTTGTATTTGAGCAGCCTGAGATAAATAATCAATAGAACCAATTTGTCTTTCCAGGCTTGTCATTTCAAAGAGAGAGCTGTTTAAATAAGGTAATAGTTCAAAGCCTATTAAATTTTCAACTCGATCTTTTTCTTTTATTGCCAATACTTCAAAAAAAAGGAAACTTAAATCTTCCCAACTTTTAATTTTATTAGTATTTAAAAAAGTAAAATTTGTACTAGGCAAATGCCATTTTACCAATTGAGCTTCTAACAATTTTAAAAATAAAAGCCTATTAATCCAAGTAATACAAAGTTCAAATGCAATTTCTTCTTTTTGTTCTTTTGATGAACTTCCCCACTCTTCAATATTTTTTATATTTTGTAATTTATTTTGATTTTCAATTTTACTTATTAAAGTTTCAATTATTGATCCAGTATTATTTTTTCCTTTGATTTTAATTAATGTTTTTCCATTTTCCTCTTTTTCTTCTAAACCCATTATGTACAGTAATTCTTCATAAAATCTACGGTTTAATGAATTGCTATCATTTGAAGGGGACTTTTTTAGTAAATTAAAAGGACAAAGTAGTTTATAAGCTTCTAATAATTTTTCTGTTTTGTATCCCTCTTTCAGGGGGTTGGGGGTTAAACTTTTTAAATTAATGCATGTAAAATCTAATACAAAATCACAACTATTAATATATTCTTTAATTATTTCATAAAATAAACTTGTATTTGTATTATCTAAAATTTTACTTTTCCATTTTACAAATTCTTTTGCTAATTGACTTTTACCCTCATTATAAAAGGCTTTTTCAATATCCCGAGCATCAAAAATATATACTTCTTCCAAGTTAGTAATAATCAAATGTTTTAATTCATTATTCTTGCATTCAATTTTTTCAAATAAATAATAAAAAACCGCTTCGTGTAAGGCTTTCTTGTTTAAATCATTTAAGCTAATCATTTCAGCTTTATTACTTGGCTTTTTAACTTCAATTAATACTTCAATGGGTGAATTATTTTTAGTAGTTTGAAAAATCGCTAAATCAGCTTGAATTTGCCCTTTATAAGATTTTGTTTCAATAATATTTGTATCTTTATAAAAGCTTTCAAGCAGGAATTTCTCTAAATGCCCTTTTAAGTTCTCTTCAGTTTGATTGTTTTGTACTGACAAATTTACTTTTTCAATAAAGTTTTTATAAGAATTAAAGAATTTATCAAAGTCAGCTTGAATAGGAGAATATTTAATTAAACCCTTTTGAAGAATAGATTGAAGATAACTTTTTTGCTTGAATTCCATAAATCCAAAATAATTAAACAAACATAAAGAATAGCAAATTAATTAAATTCTCTTCGCAGAAATTTAAGGTTAAAAAAGACTTAATGGAATTTACCACCAATTAGAATTATTGGGAGCATTTAAAGTATCACCGCCAGTATTATTGTCAGTATTATTTTCTGCAGTTGGTTTTGAATTATTATGACTTGGCAGAACTGGTTTGGGTGGTTTCAAAGCTAAAGAAGTTGTACTTTCGGGTTCTTCGTTATTACTTAAAACAACTTTATTATTTGTACTCTCTTGTATTATAGGCGGTGTTTTTTTTACGACTTTTTTCTTTGCTGGTGGGTTTGGCGGAATATAAATTTCAGGATTACTATTAAGACTGGCTGGGGCTGAATTACTTAATTGATTATTATAATTGGCTGGGTTTCCCGAAAGTTGATTTGGTAGCGGATAATTTGGGTTTTGATAATTTTGATTTTGATTATTATTGACTGGATATTTACTTTGATAGTCTGGATACTGTGAAGGCGGTGAATATTGCGGACTAATTGAAGTATTGCCCTGATACGGATAAGAAGCTGGCTTTTCAGGCGGGCGGGCGGCATTACTAAAAGATTGTGCTGGATTTGGAATATTTGTATTAGGACTTGAATAAGTTTGTGAATAAGGTTGTCCAGTATAATTATTGGTATTTAATTCGGGATATTCTGGGGCTGGGATTGGATTTAAATTTGGCAAATTGGAATTATTCTCTGGATTATAGCTTTGAGCCATTGAATTATTATTGGCGGGATTAAATTCTTCAGCATCTAAAATGGGAGACCTTTGTTCGATTGGAGCAGAAAAGGCTTTTGAAAAGGTTTTTTCAGTAAAATTAGATAAATAATTAAACATCCAAGCACCCAAAAATATAATTAAAAGCATAATGCCAACTAATTTAACGGCAGACGGAATGGCTTGATCTTGTATTTGCGTAGCGGCCTGAATAATACCCAAAACTAAACCAGCCACAGCCGTAAAAAGCACAATAGGACCAGCTACCATTAAAATAGTTACAATGCTTTCTCTGAATGGGCCTAACATCCAAGTCATTTTATTTAAAGCTCTCCACTAAGCCTTTGATCGCCAAGTTCCAGCCATCGACCGCCACAAAAATCATTAATTTAAAAGGCAAAGAAATTACCGAAGGAGATAAACTGGTCATACCTAAAGCCAAAAGTATATTGGCCAAAATTAAATCAATAACCAAAAAAGGCAAAGAAATAATAAAGCCGATTGAAAAAGCAATTCTTAATTCTCCCATCAAATGGGCACAAACTAATTCTGCAAAACCAATTTTATCTGGTGATGGAGGAATAGGTTTATCTCTCAAATCATAAAAAAACTTTATATCTCTTTCATCAATTTGCGTTAGCATTCTTTTTCGTACTGGCTCGTAACCGTTTACAATGGCTTGTCCGAGCGTAATTTCCTTTTTGTAAAGAGGTTCAATGGCTTTTTTATTAATCTCTTCAATGTTATTTGACATTATAAAACAAGTCAAAATCATTGCTAAGCCAGTTAAAACCAAACTTGGTACGCCTTGATCCATACCGACTGACTTTCTGAGAAGCGACAAAACAATAGTAATTCGCAAAAAAGGAGTCATAGTCAGGACAATTAAAGGAATAAAAGTTAAAATTGTGAAAAAAGCAATAAATTGTAAAGTTGGTTCTAAATTGCTCGGAAAGAGACTGTCAATATATTTAGAATTCACAATAAATTTTCCTTTTTAGTCCTAGACTTATCAGTATATTTCTTTTAAGAGAATTTTTCAGTTTAATTTGTCAAATCAAAAAGTTTATTTTAAGCAAGCCCATTAAACTTATTCATAATTTGACTTAAATCACATTTTTCAGTAATAAATAATTCTATGCTTTCAAGGGCTATTTTTATTGATTTTTCGGCAATACTCAATTCATCGTTTTTAAATGAAGACAAAACATAATTAGCTCTCTTCTCTCCTCCGGGGTCTGGACCAATGCCAAATTTTAATCTAGGAAAAAACTTTTTGCCACCTAAATTTTCAATAATAGATTCAATGCCATGTTGCCCGCCCGCTCCGCCTTCAAGTACCCATTTTAAGCGACCTAATACCAGTGAAATATCATCATAAACAATTAATAAATTTTTTAAATCAGTAATTTTATACCAGCTAATTAAAGTTCTGACAGCCAATCCTGAATTATTCATATAAGTTTGCGGATAAATTAAATAAAGCTTTAAATCCGAACAAAAAAAGATCTTGGCTTGAATTTTTTTAATTTTTTTTTCTTCAAAGCTAAAGTTTTTCTGCTCCAAATAAGCTTTTAAATTGTTTAAAATTTCAAATCCAATATTATGCCTAGTTTTTTCATATTGATTACCTATATTACCCAGTCCAATTATAAATTTAGTTTTCATTCGCCAATTACAATTCACTAACTGCACTAATACTGCCCCAATTAAATATTTTTTCAAAAATGGGCAGAAATTTATGATTTTTTATGCGTTCTAGAAGATAGTTCTCATGATCTTTTTCTTTTTGAGACAAATTAAGTAATAAATTATTATGCTCTTGAATGTCCAGCTGATTAAAGTATTCTTTCATTTTTAAATATTCACCAACATTTTGGCTTTCTAGCTTGCCAGCAAAGTAAAATGGCATAAATCTGCCAATAAAATAACAACTAAGACAAATTATTTGACCAATTATATAACTACGAAATTCATAATATTTTGAAGCTTCAATTTCATATTTTTCCATTATCTGGAATATTTCATGCCTATGATTCCATTCATCAATTTCAATCTGCTTAATTTTCGCTTTTTCAGTTTGATCTTTTAAAGATGCCGCATGACCAGAATAAGCTAAAGCCGCTGCTTTTTCGCCTGAATAGGCTTTTTTCAACAAATCAATTAAGTCTTTATGTTGAAGTTTCATTTATTGAAAACTTATTGACAAAACATTGCGGGAGAAGGATTTGAACCTTCGACCTTCGGGTTATGAGCCCGACGAGCTACCAAGCTGCTCCATCCCGCGATAGATAAATGTTTTGCAAACTTTAATAATAACGATTAAGCTCAACTTTGTCAAATTAAAAGCCAAAATCTAATATTTCTCAAAATGTCTAATATTTTTTCCGCCTCAAATTTAATTGATCAATTTGAATTGGATTTACAAAAATCTTTTCAAAAAATTGACCAAATTAGTTTGTTTAATCATCGTAAAATAATTAATGCCTTTCAAAAAGCCCGCATCAGTTCAGAACATTTTAATCAAACTACTGGTTATGGACATGATGATCTGGGCAGACAAAAACTAGATCAATTATTTGCCTTGATTTTTGCGACAGAAGCGGCTTTAGCCCGAGTCAATTTTGTATCTGGAACGCATGCCATTGCTTGTGCCATTTTAGGAAATTTAAAACCCGCTGATGAAATTATTTTTGCTTTTGGTCAGCCTTATGACACTTTGCAGTCAATTTTGGATTATATTCAATTAGACTTAAATGGCAAAGTTCATATTAATGAAGTTACTGATTGGGAGAACTTAAATGAAATTATTGAAAATACTTTAAAATTAATTAATGATAAAACTAAAATAATAGCTATTCAGCGTTCAAGAGGTTACTCGGCTATTCGTCCTTCTTATTCAATTAGCCAAATTGCTGAATTAATCAAAGCTATTAAGTTTAAATATCCAGAAATAATTTGTTTTGTTGATAATTGTTATGGTGAATTTGTTGAAACTCAAGAACCCACCGAAGTAGGAGCTGATTTAATGGCTGGCTCTTTAATTAAAAATCCGGGGGCTGGTATTGTTTTGACTGGCGGTTATGTCGTTGGCAAACAGGGTTTAATTGATAAAACCGCAAATCGTTTAACTTGCCCGGGTGTCGGTGCAGAAGGTGGACCTAATTTTAATCAGGGTAGACTTTTATTTCAGGGAATTTATTTGTCCCCCATGATTGTTTCACAAATTTTAAAAGGTATTATTTTATCTGCCAAAGTTTGTGAACATTTAAATCTTTCGACTAGTCCTTCTTCTGGTGAATTAAGAACTGATATTATTCAAAGATTAGATTTTGGAAATAAAAAAGAGTTAATTGAATTTTGTCATTCTTTGCAAAAAAATAGCCCAATTGATTCCCATTTAATGCCAATTCCAGCTTGCACTCCCGGTTATCAAGATGAATTAATTATGGCGGCTGGTACTTTTATTGAAGGATCAACAAGCGAGCTTTCAGCTGATGGACCTTTAAGAGAGCCTTATTCTGCTTATTTACAAGGCGGTTTAAGTTATTTTTATACTCGTCTTTTCCTTGAAAACTGGCTAGCTCAAAGATTAAGTTTTTAGTCCTGAAAAAAAATAATTAAATTTTCCAGAAAGTTTTATTGATTAAGCTCTTTTATTCAGTAAAATATTCTCTAGCTAATAATTTAAAATAATAAATATGGATTTCAATCGTTTTACTGAAAAAACCCAAGAGATAATTGCAAGGTGTCAAAGTATTTTAAAGTCTTATTCACATCAAGCTCTAGAACCAGAACATTTACTTTTATCGGCTTTAAATACTGATGAATCTATTTTAGAAAAGATTTTGCTAACTGCTGAAATTGACCCAAAAAATATTCGCCAAGAAATTGAAGATTATTTGAATAAATTGCCTCGCATACAAAATCCGCTAGGACCAACTCCTAATGATCAATTATTTATTTCACAACGCAGTAAAGATTTAATTGAATTAGCCGATCAAAAACGGGAATTAATCCATGATGATTTTACTAGTCTCGAACATATTATTTTAGCTCTCTTAGACCCGAAATCCAAAGGTTTTGCCACTGAAATATTAATAAAAAATAGTTTAAATGAAGAAAAATTATTTCAGGTTTTAGCCAAAATTCGTGGCAATCAACGCATTACAACCAATAATCCAGAAGCCACCCAAGATGTTTTAGGAAAATATTGCCAAGACTTAACCGAAGCTGCTAAAAATGGAAAGCTTGATCCAGTGATAGGTCGAGACGAAGAAATTAGACGAGTTATGCAAATTTTAGGTCGTCGCACAAAAAATAATCCAGTTTTAGTTGGCTCACCAGGTGTCGGAAAAACGGCTATTGTTGAAGGTTTAGCCGAAAGAATTATCCGTGGAGATGTGGCAGAAGGATTAAAAAATACTCGTGTTTTATCTTTGGATATGGGAGCTTTAATTGCAGGAGCAAAGTTTCGTGGCGAATTTGAAGAACGCTTAAAAGCTGTTATCAGAGATGTTCAAAAGAGTTCACGCTATACGATTTTATTTATTGATGAATTGCATACGGTAGTTGGTGCTGGCTCAACAGGCGGAGATAGTGGTGGAGCTATGGATGCTAGTAATTTATTAAAACCAGCTTTGGCTCGTGGCGAATTAAATTGTATTGGGGCAACCACTTTAGACGAATATCGTAAATTTATCGAAAAAGATCCAGCTTTGGAAAGACGCTTTCAAGTAATTCAAGTTGATGAACCTTCCATTGATGATACTATTTCGATTATGAGAGGCTTAAAAGAACGATATGAAGTTCACCATGGAGTTAGAATCAAGGATTCAGCCTTAATTGTAGCGGCAAAATTATCAGCTCGTTATATACCAGACCGTAAATTACCAGACAAAGCTATTGATTTAATTGATGAAGCCGCTTCTTGGCGAAGATTAGAAATTGATTCAATGCCAGCCAAATTAGATGAGCTTGAAAGGCGTTTGATTCAGCTGGGAATTGAAAAAGCCGCTTTAGAAAGAGACCGTGAAATTGACTCACAGGCAAAAGAAAGATTAAGTGAAGTTGAACAAGAAATTGAAGGTTTAAATCGTGAAGCCGAAATTTTGAGAGAAAAATGGAAATCCGAAAAAGAATATATTAGTAAATTGCGTTCAATCAAGGAAGAAATTAAAACAGTTCGTTTGATGGTTGAACAAGCTGAAAGACAAGCTGATTTACAAAGAGCCGCTGAATTGAAATATGGCAAATTACATGAACTGGAAAGGCTTTTGAAACAAATTGAAAGTCCTAATAATTCTAGCGGGAGTCGCTTGCTGAAAGAGGAAATTGATGAAGATGATATTGCTGTTATTGTTTCTCATTGGACAAGAATTCCAGTTACTAAGCTCCTAGACAATGAAATGAGACGATTGGTAAATCTGGAAGATGAGTTGCAAAGGCGGGTAATTGGGCAAAGCAAAGCAGTTCGAGTTATTGCTGATGCCATTAGACGAGCTAGAGCTGGTTTGAAAGATCCTAATCGCCCAATTGGTTCTTTTATGTTTTTGGGCCCAACGGGTGTCGGCAAAACTGAATTAGCGAAAGCTTTGGCATTTGTGCTTTTTGATAGCGAGTCTACTATGATTCGTTTTGATATGAGTGAATTTCAGGAAAAACATTCAATTTCTCGTTTAATTGGAGCTCCTCCCGGTTATATGGGCTATGAAGCGGGTGGACAATTAACCGAAGCCGTCAGGCGAAATCCTTATGCAGTGCTTTTATTTGATGAAATTGAAAAAGCCGATCCTGAAATATTTGGCTCATTATTACAAGTTTTAGACGAGGGACATTTAACAGACGCTCAGGGACGCAAAGTTGATTTTAAAAATACGGTAATTATTATGACCAGTAATTTAGGTAGTCAATTAATTCTCGAAAGACAAATCCGTTCAATTGGCATAACTAAAGAAGATGCTCATTCGGAAGAAAGCTTAGATTCACAAATTAGAGAGGTTTTGGGTCAGCATTTTAAACCAGAATTTTTAAATCGAATTGATGAAGTAATAGTTTTCCACTCACTGAGAGCTAATGAATTAAAGCAAATTGTTGATATAAATATTGCTGGTTTACAAAATCGCTTGGCTGAAAAGCAAGTCAAAATTATCTTTTTAGAAGCCGCAAAAGAGCATTTGGCCATGACTGGCTATGATCCAATTTATGGTGCAAGACCTCTTAGACGAGTAATTCAAAAAGAAGTTGAAAATCCATTAGCTATGAAAATATTAGCCAAAGAAATTAATTCAGGCGATCAAATAGTAGTAGATTTAGGCACTGAAGGTTTAACCTTTGAAAAGCAAAATCGCTTTAATGAAAATTAGAAGCAAGGTAATAAACTTGAACAAATGTTTGATTTATTTAAGCACAGAATGAGACAGCCTAATAAAGGAATATCTTAATAAAACACTTCGTTTGTACACAATGTTTTATCTTCAAAAATTAAGGGTAAATAATCTGTATAATTTTTGATTCTGAGGCAGATTAAATGACCACAATTTGTGATAGTTGCCATGCTGGCTGTTGTAGAGCTTACAAATTAACTATTAATGTTTTCGACTTAATTGATTTAATTAATGCAATCGGTATGGAAGAAGCAATTAAAGGAAGTTCTTTTGAAAGCTTACCTTTTAACCCTAATTATGCTTCAATGCAGCATTCGGTTTTTCCTTTTATTTTTGATAATGATAATTTAAAAGGTTCTATGCATGCTCTTGCCCTCAAAAGAGTAGATTCAGAACTATTGCCAGGCACACTTAAATGCCATTTTTTAAAAGAAGAAAATAGAGCAGAGCCTCATGCAAACCCTGAATTACCAGGTCATAAATTTCATCCTGGTAGTCGCATTACAGCACAATGTTCGGTTTATGAGCATAGACCAACTATGTGTCGTACTTATCCGATTGCTTTTAATCCAAATGCCAAAAATTCTATATTAAGACGAAGAGAGAATTTACCACAAGCTTCTTTGCATGAAGGTTATCAGATTTGTCCAAAACAAGTTTTACAATTATCAGATTTTGGTTTGAGTGATTTTAAAGACTTAATGAAAAAAA
>CANLFK010000046.1 GCA_947489925.1 Candidatus Caenarcanales bacterium | reverse complement strand
CTACGAACCGCTTTTAAGTTTTCAATCCAAAGAACTGGTCTAGTTTGGCTGTCAGTCAGGCTTTTAACTAAATAACTTTTCCCGATACCAGGTTCACCGAGTAAAAGAGTAGAAATATTATGTAATAAATTACTTTGCAATTGAGCAAACTCTTTATCTCTTCCAATCAGTGAATTATTAACAATTTCTTTTAGCGGTTCATTTATTTCTACTGGACGACCTACTAAAACTGTGAGTTTGTCTTCAATTCGCTTTAAACTTTGTTTACGGCTTTTAATTTCATTTTGTAAAGAATTGGCTCTATCAGCATTGGCAAGTAAAGTTTTAGCCTCTTCTAAAGTTAAATCTCCGTCTTTTCTTTTGATTTTTGATAAATGTTTTTCTTTGCGGATTCCTTGTTCATACCAGCGGAGAGTATGATAAAGATTGATTTTATTAGGGTCTTTTAGTGATGGTTTTTGTTGTTCTCTGATTGAGCCAGTAATATAAGGCAAAGATTCAAGATCAGCCTCTAAAACGCTAAGTTCACCTTTAAGAGTATTTGCTTGTAAATGTAATTTTTGTAAGGCTGGCTGTATTTTTGGGTTGTTTTTTGTTTGTAGTCGGTTTAACTTTGGAAACAGGAAATTATGCCAAATAACTTGCCAACAAATTTTTACAATATCTTTAAACTTCTTTTCTGGTAAACGATTTAAAGTACTTCTGTGCATTATAATTTTTTGCAGTCTAGTTATAAATAGATTATAGTATTCAATTAAAAGGAAAATTGGTAGTTGAATATTTTAGAATAGTCTATGACATTAGGACGACTTAGCAAATTAGATTTAAGAACTTATTGGAAGCATGAAGCGATTGACTTTACTCCTTGGTTGGCACGAGAAGAAAATATCCAGCTTTTAAGTGAAACTATTGGAATTGAACTCGAAGTCCAAAGTCAAGAAGAAAGTGTTGGACCTTTTAGTGCGGATATTCTCTGCAAAGATACTATAAACGATCATTATGTTCTAATCGAAAATCAACTTGAAAGAACAGATCATACTCACCTTGGGCAATTGATGACCTATGCCGCAGGTCTTGATGCTGTAACTATAATTTGGATTGCACAAAAATTTACAGAAGAACATAGGGCGGCTCTGGACTGGCTAAACAGAATTACAGACGACACTTTTACATTCTTTGGTATTGAAATTGAACTTTATAAAATTGGTGATTCAATGCCAGCACCGATGTTTAGCATAGTCTCAAAACCCAATGACTGGACTAAACAAGTTAAAAAGTCTGCCTCAGTAGAACCAGTGACAGAGATAAAACTTTTACAGCAAGAATATTGGAAAGGGCTTAAAGATTATATGGAAGACAATAAAAGCTTTGTTAAAATGCAAAGTCCGTTGCTTCAACACTGGACAAATATTGCCATCGGTAAAAGTAACTTTCATCTTACGGCAACAGTTAACTCCCGTGACAAATCTATAAGCATTTGGTTCAATATAACAGGTGAACAAGCAAAAGAGAATTATGAAAAGCTTTATCAAGTTGCTTATGAAAACTCGCTAACAGAAATAAATAAAGATTTAGTTTGGGACAAAATGGACGGACGAAAAATGTGTGCTGTAATATTGAAATCAAATGCAGACTTTTCAAATAAAAACGACTGGTCAAATCAGTTTTCATGGTTCAAAGATAATCTTGAAAAATTTACGAAGTACTTTAAACCCAAGCTTATAAAACTATGAATTAGCTAAAGTTTAGCCCGATCCAAAATATTTTTAATGGTCATAGCAGTAAATAATTTAGCTTCTTTAGTTCTCACTCCGTCAATATTTAATTCTTTTGCAATAGCTCTTAAAGATAAACCTTCTTCTCTCAATCGGATAATACGAGGACTAATAAAACTATAAAATTCTTTGGCTTTTTCAGTTTTTAATTTAGCTTGTTTTCGTCTTCCCTTTGCCAAAGATTCTTTACAAGGATTTCCTAATTTAACGCCTCTCTCTTTTAAGCTCTGTAAAGCTTGTTTAGTTCTTTCACTGATTTTTCTAGCTTCCTCTTCTGCAAGCACTGCCCTCATTTGAAGCATAAATTCAGAATCATTAGGACAATCAGCACAAACAAATCTAATTCCATTTTGTATTAAATAACTAATCAGTAAAACATTTCGTCCCAACCTAGACAAGTCTTTTACTAATAAAATTGCATTTTCTTTTTGGCAATATTGAATTAAGTCTTTTAGTTTTGGTCTTTTCAAAAGCAAGGTTTCAAAGTTTTGAGCTTTATGTTTAACCGTGCCAGTTTCTATTTCAATAATTTCATTAATCAATTCACCTTTGACACTTTCGATATAGGCTTTATTTAATCTTTGCTGAGCCTCAATCCCTAAGCGTGAATCGCCTTGTTCTTTCGTTGAAACTCTAATATATGAAGCAAATTTTTGTACCATTATTTCATTGTATAATATTTAAATGCTCATTTGTAACTTTATACAATAATTTTTATGCCAGTTTTCGGTATCAATTTTAAGTCTGCTTTTTATTTTCTCAGCTCAAACTTTCTCTTTATTTCATTTTTCCCACAATGATTTTCTTTATCTCCCATGTTTTCTGGGGCAAATCGGGTAGATATAAAACAAAAACTTTCAAGTTGCGTGGTGAGCGGAAAGCTTAAAAAATATAAACAAGAAAATATAATCAAGAATCAAGAAACTACAATCAATAAACTATAATCTTGAAAATAGAAAGTATAAAATAGAATCTACAATCAAGAAAATGTAAAATATAATTTGTAAATAGCTTTCAAGAAAATAGAAACTTGTTTATAATTTATAGAATCAAGAAACTAGAAACAAGAAAATAGAATATAGAATATAGAAACATGAAAGTTATTTCTTTTTACAATTTGAAAGGAGGCGTAGGCAAGACAACGACAGCAGTTAATGTTGCGGCTTGTTTAGGTCAGCAAGGATATAAAGTTTTACTTTTGGATTTAGACCCTCAAGGAGATGCAGGTATAAGTTTTGGCTTAGAAGTTTTTGAAATGGATACTAAAACAGAATCTATTTTGAAAGGAGAAAGCAATATTAATGATGCGATTATTTCTTTAAAAGATGAGCAGATTGATATTTTGCCTTCTAATTTAGGTTTAGCTTTAGAAGAAGATTCTTTAGCTTCACAACCTCGAAAAGATGATTTGCTTCGTTTTGCAATTTCAGAAATTAAAAATAAATATGATTTTATCTTAATTGACTGTCCGCCAAATTATGGTTTGTTTGCTCGTAATGCTTTATTTGCTTCTGAATATTTAGTTATTCCTATTGAAGCTCGTCATTTTGGGATGTATGCCTTGAAAGGTGCTGAATATGTTTTAAATCATGTTAGAAAAGCAAGACATTCAATTCAAGTTTTGGGAGCGGTGGTTACTATGTATTCAAAACAAACTAATTTAAGTAATTTGGTTTTAGATTCATTGAAAGAGTCTTTAGGAGATTTACTTTTTGAAACAATTGTACCGATTAATGTTCGCTTGGCTGAATCACCAAATCAGGGTAAAAGTATTTTTAATTATGCTGGTACTTCAGTAGGAGCTAAGGCTTATAAAAAACTTACAGATGAAATTTTAGGGAGATTAAAAAAATAATGGGAAATTTAAGAGATACTTTTAAGAAACCAGAAATGGATTTAAAAGTTTTTGTAAATGACGGAATAGAAGAGTCTTTAGAGAATTTACAATTACCAGATATTGAAAAGATTGAAAAAGTTGAATCAAAAAAAATAATTAAATATGATAATTTAAATTCTCGTATAGAGCGAGACATGAAGGAATGGCTTGATAAATATGTCAGAGATATTAAAGATGTTCAAGGAAAGAAAGTTGTTAAGCAGGAAGACTTGGTTCAAATTGCCCTTGAGATTTTAAAATATCAAAACATTGATCCAGCCGAAGTTATTAATTTAGACTCATTAAAAAATATATTGAAAGAAAAAAACTTATTAGATCGTAAGGAAATTTAAAGATGCCAACCATTATTTTTATTTTTGGTTTGGACTTCTACTAAATTAAGTTAAGAATGAAACATCATTTATAAGCAAAACGCCAATTTAGCCAATAAGCTGGAGTTAATAGAATTATATATGAAATAACAGTAATTATAATTACTTGATTGCTTAGTCCTTCATGTTTTTTCATGACCAAACAATCATGTATCATCAAAATAGCATCGCATACTATTGAAATCCAAAATAAATATTTCCAAACTAATATTAATTTCAAATCTTGCCAGTGCGAAATATATCCTAAAATACCGATCGTTAAAACTAAAAATGCAATAAATTCAATAAGGATTATCCAAAAATTTGTTTTTGATGTAATAGAATCGTATAAGCCAAAAAGACCCAAGATAATATATAAAGCAAAGTATATTTTAATTAACATTCAATTCAGTGGTTTATTGGTGAAAGTACATAGCTATAATAACTGATAGAGCATTATTATAATCCAGTATTCCAAAGGTTTAGATATTGGATTATTTTAGATAACTTTGATTATATTGTTGAAGAGTGGAATAAATGTCATAAAAGGAACGATTCATGAGCGAGCTAAATAAAAAATTTTATGAAGTACAAGGTATTTCTTTTGAAAGTGATTACATGAAGTTGGTAGTTGATAATAAGCCTTATGAGATTGATTTAAAGGAATTAGCTAAACAATCAAGTCGTTTATTTTATGCCTCAGATTTTCACAGAAAACAATTTGAAATTGATGGTGCTGGATATGGAGTTCATTGGAATATTATTGATGAGCATTTATCAATTAAAGGTTTACTAGGCATCTCAAGGCAAGCAAAAGAAAAAACTCATTAGAAAATTAAATTTATGAATATAGAAGACTTAAAAGCATTGTTTGAAGAAACTCAGAATTTGCCTCAGTCTAAGTTAATAACGGAAGAGGAAATTGAAGCTGAAATTTTGGCTTATAGAGAAGGTATATTATTTGAACTTTAAATAATATTTTTCAGAATTTTCTCTGAGTCTTTTTTTAAGATGATTCTTTCAATAAAAAAGCAATTTTCGAGAATTCTAAAATAAACTCGATATGACTCAACGGCATTGATTCTAAGCCTAAACAAAGAAGGATTATAATTTGTGAACTCTTTAATTTTGTTACCATCTGCTTTAAATTGGTCAATTAAATATTTATTCAATTCTTCTTCAATAAAATCAATATCTTGGTAATGTTTTTTATTTATTATTTTTAGGTCTTTGATAGCTGCTTTAGATAGAATTTGTTCTTTCATATAGTAAATTTTGGCTTGAAAGGAGACATAGCTTGGGGAATTAATTAGTTGTTCTAATTGCGTACTCTAAGTATATTTTGAATAAGAAAATGAGTAAAATGAAAATGCTATACTGGGCTATAGTCAGCTATAGTGGAGTATATAAAGTTTTGAAAACATATCAATTTTTACAAATTAAGAAATATGTTGTTTAATACTTGAAATTAACTTTTTCTTGATTTTTTTAACTCCGCAAAAATATCTTTCGCTGGCTTTCCTTCGGCAATCTCTTTTTTTGTAGGAGTTTTATTTAAACCTAAATATTTAATTAAAATATGCTCTTCAATATCATCACCATTTGTTGGAATAATCATAGCTACTGGCTTTCCATTCTTGGTTAAAACAATATCTTCTTTATCTTCTAAAACCCTTCGCAAAACATTATTTGTATGCTGATTTAATTCTGTTGTAGTTGCAAATTCCATTTTTCTATTTCTATAAAATATTAAGCATTCTAAATTTATTATACCTATTATTCTAGTGATTTTCTTTAAAAAACTTTCCTGCTAACTAATTCCCCAGTAATGCCAAGTTTCTTTAAAGGTTTAAGTTGTTTCAGTGTTGCATTCTTCAATTCAAGCTTAGAATCATATTCACTTAGCCCAGCCGAAACTTTAATACTTTCAAATTCACCTGTTTCAAAAGGTTTTAAATCCATTTTTAAATATTTAGGTCTTTCATTTGCCTCAACTGTACCGCTTATAAAAGTATTTTCATCAATATAATCAAACATTAAACCTAATGGTTGGCCAGCAAATTTAAAAGGTTCTGTTTTTATTTTAATGGACTTGTCCTTGATTATGACCATCTTGTGAGCTTGAATTGTATTATTAGGGTTTTCCCCAATGGTAATTAATTTATTATTTTTGTTTTTGACAATTAAAGTTTTATCGCTTTCTGAATCAATGATTTCAAAGACTTGATTATTAACTTCTTTTTGGGAAAGTATATAAAAACCTTTTACCTTAACGCTCATTTTATATTTGTTTGCATGAGTACGATATTCTTTAACTGCCAGTTCTGGACTTGCCAAAAGACCACTTAACCAAGAACGAAAACCGATACCGTTTAAATACCAAATTCCGAAAGTAGCCAAAATAATTAAACCGCATAAAATATATTCACCGAGAGAACCAACTTCAATACGCCATTTAGGAGAACTTGGAAAAACGAAAAAAGTATTATTAGGATAGAAAAAAGGAATACCAGTTTTATTAATGCAATCAATCAACAGATGGGAAAAATAACCAATTTGCAAAGCTTGATAATAATTAGTTTTTAAAAATAAAAGTGGTAGCGAAATAATAGCCAAAAATACACAAGCTAAAAGCGAATGAGTAATAGTACGATGTCCAAATTTTGTATCTAAAAAAGAAGAAACTGGTTTTAATACTTTTCCAATTGTAGATTTGGTAGTATCAATATCTGGAAGTAGTGAACTAAGGCTCGCAGTGATGATAATTTCTAAACTTAAAGGTAGCTTTGTAAAGCTTGAAACTAATCCTAAAGTTAATAAACTAAAACTAATATGTGTAATTGCTCTCATTTTTTTATTATAAACTTTTCTTTTAAGTCTTTGAGTGAAGAAAATAAAGTTTCCCCTTTAGGGGACGGAAGGGGCTATCCAGTTGAAGAATTGCAACAAAGAGCTATTCAAAATTCTGAATTAATAAAATTATTAGACCAAGCGATTAAAGTGGCTGAATCGAAGAAGTGGACAAGTTTAGCTCCTAATTTAGGAATGGGTAATAATTTTGCGAGTAAAAATAGTGATTTTAGGTTTAATATAAATTGGGACTTAATGGAAGTATTGGGCGGTGGAAGGATTAGACAAGGCAATTTAGAAATTGCAAAACTAAAACTTCAAAAGTATGAACTTGAAAATAAATTAAAAATAGAAGTGCTTGAATTTGTTTTAGCCTTACAGAAAGCGGAAAGAAGATTAATTTCTGATAATACAAAAATAGATATGTTAAAAAAGAGATTATTATTAATTGAAGCTGAATATCGAAGAGGAAAAGGCGAGCTGGATAGTTTAACTAAATACTGGGAAATTGAAATGAAGCTCAGAGATGATAAAGCTAGTACCGAAGATGAAATAACTTTACAGAAAGCTAAACTTGAGCAGTTAGTTGGGGTTTTGTGAGATGATTGAAGTTTCAGTTTAATAAAAAGGTTTTAATTTATGAAATTAAACTTGATTTTGGTTAGTTTCCTTTTTCTATTTTTAGTTTTATCAGATCGATCTTTTTCTAAAGATTTATATGCGAATGACGGGACTTATTTGGGAAACACAAACAATCAGTATGATACAAACTCAATAAATAACCCTTATGGTAAATATGGGAGTAAATATAGCCCAGATTCAATAAATAATTCTTACGGACAATATGGAAGTAAGTATTCCTCAACTAGTCCAAATAATAAGTATTCTAATTCAGGAAAGGCTGTTGATTGGAATTCTAATACATCTCAAAAGTTTGGCGGTTCTGGATACTAAAAGACAAACTGGACAGGTTTAACTAAAACTTATAATTTCTTGAGAATGATCTTAATTTTTTCAAGTTCTTCTTTATGCTGACTCAGTTTCTTTCGCCAATCGATAAATAACTTATTTGCTTGAATTTGTACTTGATGCCATTTAGCTGCTACTGGGTCTTCATAAATATTTGGATCGGGGGAACATAAAACTGCTTCTAAGTTCTGAAACTCATTATTAGCGTTATTTTCTCCAATCTGACTTAAATCTCTATAAACATTATCTAGTAAATAATAGATTTCTGAATTAATACACTCGTATATCTTGCCTTGGCTTACCATATACTGGAAGCACCAATAAACACATTTAATATGAATATTCTCTTTGAAGACAGTTTGATCTCTTTCGTGAATCCTTTTTTCTAAGCTGTCTACCAGGTTGCGGAGTCTTTCAATTTCAACAAGGTTTGATTCCATCTCTTTAGAGAAATCTTCTCGTAATTGCTTGATTTTGTCTTTATTATTTTTCCAATTAGAAACATATGTAAGAATCGATCCCAAGATACATCCCACAGTTCCCGCAAATAGTTGGTTATTTAAGATTTCTTTGATTCCTTTGATTTCTGCCTCCGTCATTTTTTCATTTTTCTCCAATTAGCAGGTTTAATATATTTGCATACTTAGTATTATATATTCTTTTTGTTTAAATATTTTGTAAGTTCCTCATAAACTGAGCTTCGATGCCCAATAAAAACAACTAAAAGAATTAACTTTTTATTTTCTAATTTACAAATTAATCTATAATCACCAATTCGATATTTAACTAAAGGATGTAATTCTTTTCTGAGAGTATCTCCTAATACTTTAGGATTTTCTAAAGTCATTAATTTATCAATAAACTTTGCAATTCGGGTTTGAATACTTTTGTTTAAGTTTTTGATTTGAGACTTTGCAAAGTCGTCTATTTCAATTTGCCAAGTCAAGTTCTTTCTTTACCTCTTTCCATGGTGTTCTAGGGTTTTTCATTTCGAGTATAGTAATAGCTGTTAAGTAATCTTCGAGATCTTCAAGATACTTTTCAATAGCTTTTTTTATATGATAGTTTTTACTTTTTTGAGTCTTTTTTGCCAGCTCACTTATTCTCTGGTTCAGCTCATCTGGTAATTTTAATGAAGTTAACATTTATATACCCTTTTTGATTTTGGCTGATTTTTGACTATTGCAGTTGTTTGCAATTAATTTTTCCATTTCTAAATACTGTTCATATGAGATTACAACCGCTTGGGGTTTTCCTCTTTTGCCAATTATAGTTTTAATACCAGCATAGAAAGCTTGATTTACTAATTCTGTTAAATTGGCTCTAGCTTCAGCAATCGGTAATGAAGAAGCTTTATTTTCTAAAGTTTTAACCATGACAAATATCCTCAAATGTAATTATACCCAATTTGTACATAAAATTATATTTGTATAATATTACTTTTTTCCTTTTATTTTGGCTGGTTTTTTATTTTGTACTCTAGAAATAGATTGATACAAAATACTTACTGCTTCATCAATAATATCTCCTTGGCTTTCAAAACTTGGAAAAGATTCTTTCAAGAATGCTAATTTCTCTATTGTTTCTTCTAAAACTTCTGGTCCTATTTTTTGTTTAAATTTCTTTGGTCTTCCTACTTTTTTTCGAGGAGTTTCACTTTCATCTTTAAGGTGATTTTGTAAATGTTGAACAGCTTCTATTGCTGAATCTCCACAACCAATTAAATCATTATCTTCGGTACTTGCGATAAAGCATTGGTCTTCTTCATTCCATTTAACATTAAAACTGTTTATCGTTGTTTTCATCATTTTTGTCATTTTCTATTGCTTGTAAGATTTTTCTAATATATGGTGCTAAAACTTCCCGACTAGTTCCTTTGCCATGTCTTGTTGCAAAAAATGCAATTGGCTTATTCGCAGAATCAACTACTTTCCACTCATTATTGTTAGTTGCTTGTATTAAATATCCTTGCTCTTTGAGATATTGTTGTAGTTTTTTGAAAGTCCAATATTTCATGTATATTTATTAAGTGTTTAGATGTATTCATTTGTTGGTAAGTAGTTCTGTTTTGCCTTTTTTGCTTCCATTAATCATTATACCCAATAAATTAATATTCTCTAGAGATTATTAACCATAAACTTGGATTTATTGCTATCAGACTAAATAAAAAGTATAAAATCCGCTAATTCATTGCCGTCTAATAATTCTTTTAGTCGTTCCCGCCCTTCGCTCGGCGATACCCGCTCCTCTCCAGTCGCTAG
The DNA here is from genome assembly GCA_947489925.1 of Candidatus Caenarcanales bacterium. Classification (GTDB taxonomy): domain Bacteria; phylum Cyanobacteriota; class Vampirovibrionia; order Caenarcaniphilales; family Caenarcanaceae; genus JAAFJH01. Next base: position 3,496 of record CANLFK010000046.1, on the reverse strand, counting down.
GGTGGCTTGTGGGCTTTTTCTCAGTACTTTTATGATTTATTTAAAATAAGGGATAAAAGAGGTAAATTAATGATGGGTTTGAGATTAAAGCGTTGTATTAGACCTTCACTTATCCCGTTGATTCAACAAAAAGAAATGATTATTTGAGAGAGGTTATTTGAGAGTGTCTAACAGCTTTAGATTCTTTAATCGGATTTCCATTGCTCGTTTAGACACTTCAAAAATATTACTTAATTTCTTGATTAATTCTTCTTTGTCAGATATTTTTTGGTGAATTTGATTTTGCCATACGAGCTGAATTAGATTTTCAGGCATTAAAATTGCGGCTGCAAATCTGTTTGCATTTATCTCATCCCAATCCATAGGACTATTTTCAATATCTTCTTTTCGACATTTGAATAAAGGTTCGTTTGAGCTTGTTTCAAATAGATTGAATTTGACTTGATCTTTCTTATCTTTATTAGGAAAGTGTAATTCCCAATGCCCCAATTCGTGAGCTAATGTAAAGCGTTTAGTTCCTTCATGTTTTAAACGATTATCAAAATCTCTCATATTAATGAATAAATGTCCTCCTTCTGATATACCAGCCATTGCAAAGTCTGGGAAATTATTTGTCTTATCAGTGATGGGAATAATAGTAATTTCATCTTTATATAGAGATTTAATTATTTCTTCTATTCCTATGGGAGGTGTAACCATTGGTAAGTTATTTCTTTGACACCATCTTAATAAAATTTTTGATGCTATAGATTCAATCATTTCAATACTGTAAAAGGCAGTTTTGTTGATTTGTCCCGAATGCTTTTGAGCAGTTGTAACATCACGAAACTTTATTTTTAAATCCCTCTGTAACATGGGACTGCTGATAATAATATCCTTATGTTCGCTTGGAATGAGCCCCGCAAGATATGTTAAATCTATTGGATTCACTTCAAAGAAAACAGCGATTTTACGGATAAATTCTTCTGACAGAGAAGTGTTTTTACCGTTCTCAATTTTGCTTAGGTAAGGAGCATCAATATCTAATTCTTTTGCTAACTGTTCTTGTGTTAGCTGTCTTGATTGTCGTAATTGTTTTATTTCTGATCCAAAGTTCATTTCATTTTAATCCTGATCTTATGGGCTTGTAAATATTTGCAAGTTGAAACTTGGATTCTATTGTATTAAGGGTTGCAGATATTTGCAAATTTTGTTACATTAAAAAAGGGCATTTATTTAGAATCGCTAAAATACTAAATAAAACCCACTGATTAAAACACTAAACTCATTATAGTTAAGGAGATTATAAAATGTCAAATGATTCTCATTTCGTAAGTCCTCATGGGGACGATTGGTCAGTTCAAAGATCAAATTCAGAGCGTCCATCTCATGTGTTTAACACTCAAAGAGAGGCAATAGATCGAGCTAGGGAAATAAGCAGAAATCAAGGTACTGAACTGAGAATACAGGGTGCTGATGGTCGTATTAGGCAATGTGATAGTCATGGCAAAGACCCAAGGAGAACAAAAGGATAGTAGAATTTGAGGGGGTGAATTCCTCCTCTCCTGCTGTAGTAAATGAAAAACAAATAAAAAATGAATCCAATATACGCCTTTATTGATAGTCAAAATCTTAATCTTGCAATCAGAGATCAGGATTGGGAGCTTGATTTTAAAAGATTTCGTGTTTACCTAAAAGATAAATATAAGGTTGATCAAGCTTTCTTATTTATCGGTTATATACCAGGGAATGAGGCTCTCTACACTGAATTGCAAAAGGCGGGTTATATTGTAATATTCAAACCGACTTTAGAGGTGAAGGGAAGAATAAAAGGTAATGTGGATGCGGAATTAGTTCTTCATACAATGATTGAATATGAAAATTATAATAAAGCTATTATCGTTTCAGGAGATGGAGATTTTCATTGTTTAATCGAATATTTGTTAGAAAAAGAAAAATTAGAGAGAGTTTTAATCCCAAATAGAAAAAAATATTCAATGTTACTTACAAAATTCCGTTCATACTTTGATTACATGAACAATTTAAATAATAAATTAGGCAAAAAATAAGGCGAAGAGTAACGCAGGACTAACCCTTTTGTATGCTTCGCCATCGTGATACCTTAAGTATACCCAAAATATGCAAAAATCATACTCATATTGAAAAATTTTCTTTATTCATTGAAATTAATTATTTTATGCCTTCATTAAATTGGATTGGAAAAGAACAGGTTGTAAACCATCATCACGCTGTACCGTTTCATATATTAGAAAAGAAGTATGATTTTGGAAACCCCAGTCCTAGGGACATCCCCTTAGAAGGGGAACAAGAGAGCGGCAATTTGCAAAGTACCCTTTTTAAGGGGTCGCTCGAAGAGCGGGGGTTTAAAAATAAAATAATTCATGGCGATAATCTCGAAGCTTTAAAGTCTCTACTCCCTGAATACGAGGGCAAAATTAAGTGCATTTATATTGATCCGCCTTATAATACTGGTAATGAAAACTGGGTTTATAATGATAATGTTAATCACCCTAAAATTAAAAAGTGGCTTGGCGAGGTTGTAGGCAAAGAAGGCGAAGATTTAAGCAGGCATGATAAATGGCTTTGTATGATGTATCCACGGCTTAAGCTTTTGCATAAATTGCTGAGAGAAGATGGTGTTATTTTTATTAGCATTGATGATAATGAACAAGCTAATTTAAAGCTGATAATGGACGAGATTTTTGGTAGTAGTAATTTTGTAGGTAATTTTACTTGGAAGCGAAGAACTGGATCAAATGATGCGTTAAGAAAAGTATCAATAGATCATGAATATGTACTTAGTTATGCAAAAAGTGCTTCTTTTGAATTTAATGGTGTACTAAAAGATTTTTCTAAATATTCTAATCCTGATAATGATCCTCGTGGATTATGGGCGAAAGATAATTTAACTTGCAATAAGACAAAACAAGAAAGACCAAATCTTTATTATTCAATTACTGATCCCAAAACAAATATTACTTACGAATGTAATCCTAAGCGTGTTTGGGTTTATGAAAGAAATCGAATGGAAAAAATGATTGATGAAGGTAAAGTAATATTTCCACGAGAAGGAAAAGGAACGCCAACTTATAAAAGACATTTAGCAGAAGTAAGATCAGATAGAAAACCTTATTCCTCTTTAATTGATACAGATATTAATGCAGTTGCAACTAAGTTATTAAGAGAAATACTTGGAGAACAAAACTTTGATTACCCAAAGGGAGTTAATCTACTGGAACAGCTTATTAATCAAGTAACAAAGCCAAATACTAACGATATTATATTAGATAGTTTTGCTGGCTCTGGAACAACCGCCCACGCAGTTTTAAATTTAAACAGGCAAGACGGAGGAAACCGCAAATTTATTTTAATTGAAATGGAAGACTATGCTGAAACAATCACAGCGGAGAGAGTGAAAAGGGTTATGAAGCCCCCCAGCCCCCTAAAGGGGGAGTCAGCGGATCAGCCCTCTAGCTCCCTAAAGGGAGAACAAAAC
>CANLFK010000045.1 GCA_947489925.1 Candidatus Caenarcanales bacterium | reverse complement strand
AGCCAAACTTAGTTTTATCAAAAGAGGCTCTATTTGAGTTTTAAATAATTCTTTGGATTCTTTTATTTCTTTTTCAGTACTATCTTTTAAATTACTTAATTCATCAAATATCTGATTGAGAGCTTCAAATTGTTTAGCAAAATCTTGATGAAAGAGAGCATTATTTTTATTAATATTATAATGTTTTAAAAAGTCATTTTTCGTGCTTCCAATCAATGAATTACCAGTTTTAATATGATGTTCGATAAAACTAAGAGGCGTACCAAAAATAAAAGTACTTATCCACAAAGATAATTTAGTTAATTCAATTGCAAAAGGATTATAATCTACTCCAAAAATAGTTTTTTTCAAGAGAAGTCTTTTTAATATTGCCTGCTCATCAATCTCTGGAAGCTCTTCAAAACCAATTAAATTTTCTTGTATTCTTTGTTTTTCATCTTCAATAAGTTTATTTAATTGTTCATTATCAGAAGAACGCAATAAAGTTTTTTCACATAAATAATCAAGTGCTTCCACCAAAAAATGACCGCTTCCACAAGAATTATCTAAAATTTTTATATTAAAAACATCTTTATTTCTTTCAAGTTCTTGGTCAATTGCTTCTTTGACCATCCATTTAGAAAGACTGGAAGGAGTATAATAGCTGGCAGAATTTTTTCTTGAATTAGATGAACTAACTAAATAAAGTTCTCCTTTTTTATAATTTTGAGCTTTGAAAACTTTGTTTTTCTTCTCTATCGCTGTGTAGTCATAAGTATCAAAATAGCCACTCAGTTTTTTGCTTTTAGAGCCTTTTTCACCATATTCAAGATAAACCAAGTCCTCTTGGGCAACTTCAAATCTAAATTCAAGAAGTCCTTCGTAAATAGTTCCCAAATGACTAATATTTAAAGTCTTGAAATCTCTTTTAAAAACAGACAGATCAGCTTTTCTAACAAAATATAATCCAAAAAGAATTTTAAATAAGCTTTGATTATCTATAAGTTTTGGCTGATCAAGAAATCTAGCTCTAGTTGAATCAAATAAGCCACCATTAAAAAGAGGTATTTCAATTGCTTCATCACCACGATCTAAAATCTCAAAAAGCCCTCTGAGTTTTCGATAAGCCGTATAACTGGAATCATTATTTGTTTCAAGAAATTCATAAATTGAAGAGAGAGCATATTCTTTGTAATACCTATGTTTGATGAGGGTTTCAGAAAATTTATCTTCAAAATACGCAATAAATAAAAGCCTAAATATAAGATAAAGACTATTTTCATAAATCTCTTCGAGTCGTGCTGTTGGGTTAGTATGAAATATTTGTTTTCCAATCAACTCAAAAATAGAATCCTCATTGTCATATCCATAAATTACACTTTTTAAATTATTCTCAATATCAAGCCTAAAGCTTTCTTCTTGCTTTGAAACTTTCTCAATCAAGCTTTCCTTTTGAGCTTTTTGAATAAAATTATCTTTTTTGAAGAGATGAAAAAAATATTTAAAAGCTTCCAAATCATTGTTTTCAATTATTGCTTCAAGATTGATTTCATAAAACTTTTTATCTCCAGAAGCCTTACTTGAGTCATAGAGTCTCCAATTTCTTCCATTAGTTAAAAATCCAAAATTAATTCTCAAAAATGAAAGATATTCAATCAGTTGAAAATGCGGATTATCTTTGATTTTTTTATTATCAATTTCTACGCTATAAGCTTTGGATTCGCAAATAATTAAAATATTATCATTTCTAAAATACCGCTCCTCTTGCTTCATTTCAAGATATTCGTCTTGCTTGCTATCAGATTCAAAAAGACAAAAGTCTGGTTTTTCTGTTTTTCCATGAAATTTTTTGAATTCTTGATATAAACATGACCAACCTAATATTTTTAAAACTGGTTCTATAAAATCTTTCTCTAATTGAGCTTCATTCAAGGATTTAAATTTTTCTTTTCTGTAAAGTTTTTTTACTTCCGAAAACTGACTTGTAATATCTTGGTCAAATAGAAGTAATTTGGGAAGTTCACCAATAAGTTGTTCGGAATATAGGTTATTTGATAAAAAGTATTTTTCGGGGGGCTTGAGTTTCATTTAAGAAAATAGAAAATTTAAAGAACTTAAAGTTATCCAAAATTATCATCTAAAAAAACTTTTTTTGCTTACATACTTTGATTTAGCTCTTGATTAGGTCTAAGAAAAGAAAAGCATAAACTTTTATAATCAAGCCACTTATAACAAATGCCAGTTACTTCATGGTATTGATTCCATTCATTTAGCTTGCTAGCAGTATAAGTTTTCATTGTTTTTTTTAGTCGTATAACTGAAATTAATTAGTAAAAGTTTTGCAAATAGCAGCTAATAAAATTAAAAACAAAGAAATTGGAATTAAAACTTTCCAAGCTAAGCCCATCAATTGATCAGAGCGGAATCTTGGTAAAGTAGCTCTAATCCAAATAGCTAAAGCAACCATTAAATAAGCTTTCGTCAAAATTATAAATGTATTTGTAATCCAAGTTAAATCACCCAAGATCGTATCTTTTAAAGTATTTGCAAAAAATTGATCTAGTGCAAAAATACCAGAATGTGTACTACCCAAAAACAATATACTGAAAAGCATACTTGTAATAAACAAATTAGTATATTCAGCGAGGAAAAACAAAGCAAATTTCATACCAGAATATTCGGTATTATAGCCACTTACCAGCTCAGATTCCGCTTCAGGTAAGTCAAAAGGAATACGATTCACTTCAGCTAAAGAACAAAAATAAAACATAAAAGCCATACCCAAAAAGACAATTAATTGAAAAGGAAAAACAAACCAATTAATATTGTCAGCCATTAAAGCACCACCAGCCAAGATATTCCAATCTAAAAAGTTTTGACTTTGCCCATCAGAAATTACCTTTAAATTTAAATTACCGCTAATTAAAATGAAAGCAACTAAAGATAAAATTAAGGGTATTTCATAACTAATGGCTTGAGCAACGCTTCTTAAGCTACCCAGTAAAGCATATTTATTATTACTCGCCCAGCCAGCCAAAATTAAACCGATAATTCCAATTGAAGAAGTAGCAATGACAAATAATAAACTAAATTCAATATTTAATTTGCCCCATAAACCCGCCCCAGAAACAATAACTGACAAAATCGGCAAAAGCATAATGACAGACGGAGCAAAAAATATAATCGGAGCTAAAGAAAATAAAACTTTGTCAGCGTCTTTGGGTCTAATATCTTCTTTGAATAAAAGTTTTAAAGCATCAGCAAAAGTCTGAAAAACTCCATTTGGTCCAACCCGATTAGGTCCTAGCCTTGTAGTCAATAAAGCTAATAATTTTCTTTCTAATAAAACCAAAAACATGGCATTTGGCGGAATAAAAGTCAAAATTACTAATAAAGGTTCAAAAATACGCAATACATTAATAATTGGAGAAGGCAAAATTTTAGACAGAATTAATTCTACAAATACAAAAAAAGCAGAACCCGCCGCAAAAGAAGTTCCAATCCAGAATAAAACTACCAAAAGAAACTTTATAAATTCAATTAAAACTGGTTTTTCAGTAACTTTTTGCCCACGATAATTATCAAGCAAATTCATATTACCTTTGGCTTTAAATAACTTTTTGATTAAATTTATATCTTGTGATTTACTGGATTCCATTGATTTACTAAGACTTTATTCTGAAATTTTTTAACAAATTTATATTATTTTAAGCCATTTAGCCAAAATTCAGTTTAGAGTTTATATTATTTTTTAGCTTGCTTGGACAAATGAAAAAAATTGCCAATATTATTAAATCAGCCTCTCATATAGATTATACAGCTCAAGTTATTAATCCAATTGACCGTTCTGGAGTGTTGCCAACTGATTATGCTTTAGGCAATTTTGTTTTAATTGGTAAAAATACAGTTGGCTTGATTTATGATACCGAATTATTTAATCCATCTTTGATTTTGTCTTCTCAGAAAGAACAGATTGAGATTTATGCTCCAGATTTAAGAGATGAAGTTGATATTTTATTAAAAATTCTTTTACTCGGAATTATCGAAAATAATCATGGAGATCAAAATTTGCCTTCTCAAGTATTAGAGGCTGGCTCTGACATTTGGTTAATGGAAAAAAATATGATTAAAGATTTTCATTGCTCGCCAGAAGGGCATTTTCAGGTTAAATATTTGAGTAATTTGAATTCATATGGCAATAAGTTGAATCCTAGCCTTTTCAGTTTAATAGTTAAGCAACTTAATAATTTATTAAAAACAGAGGAAATTCAAATTTTAGAAATTATTGAACAAAATCTTCTCTGGAATAAAATGATTAATACACAAGTTTAAATTAAAATTATTTAAATAAAATTCAGGATTTTACGGTAAAAATATAGAAAAGATTTAATTTTCCTTTCGTCAATATTTTATGTTAAAGCTCGATTCAAACTTATTAAAATTTAATTTATCTGAACTTGTTTCTTCTCAGGAAGGCAAACTTCAAGCTATTTTGCAAGATTTAGAAAAAAGATCTACCGATCAAAATGATTGGCTTGGCTGGCTGGCGTTGCATAATGACTCAAAAGTTTATGCTGAAATTCAAGCCTATGCTGATACGGTAATAAAAAGTAATAAATTTGAAAATTTAATTGTTTTAGGAATTGGCGGCTCAGCTTTAGGCCCACAAGCTTTAATACAGGCTTTACATAGTCCTTTGTGGAATGAATTAAGTGCTGAAAAAAGAAAAAATGGTTTGAAAGTTTATTTTGTAGATAATGTTGATCCAGACTGGACGCATAATTTATTAAATGAATTGAATTTGGAAAAAAGTTTATTTTGTGTCATAACCAAGTCTGGTGGCACTGCTGAAACAATTTCTGCTTTTTTATGGGCTATTGATAATTTAAAAAAGAAAATTGGTAATAATTGGAAAGATCATTTAGTTTTGATTACTGATCCTGAGAAAGGCACTCTCAGAGCTTTTGCAAATAAAGAGAATGTCAAAAGTTTTGCTGTTCCTCCGAATGTGGGTGGTCGTTTTTCTGTATTTTCGGCCGTTGGTTTATTGCCTTTGGCTTTAACTGGCATTCAAATTGAAAAGTTTAGAGCGGGTCTGGTTGAGGCTTATAAAGATTTAGTTGAGAAAAAAGATAATTTAAATTCTAATATTGCAATTAGTTTAGCTTGTGCTTTAATCGAAGCAGACCAAAAATTAGGCAAAAAAATTAATCCTTTAATGCCATATTCTAGCCATTTAGGGCGTATTTCGGATTGGTATGTTCAATTAGTGGCAGAATCTTTGGGCAAAACTCCACAAATCGGTATAACTCCCATTAAAGCAGTAGGTGCGACTGACCAGCATTCTCAATTACAATTATTTGCCGAAGGACCACTTGATAAAATTATATTTTTCCTCAAAGTTACTGAATTCACTCATCAGTTTAAAGTTCCAGAAACTATAATTGAAGGTTTTGCTGATTTAGCTGGCGAAACTTTAAATCGTCTGATTGAAGCACAGCAAAAAGGTACAGCCCAAGCTTTAGCACAGAAAAATGTACCCAGTTTGACCATTGAAATGAGCAAAATAAATGAGGAAAACTTAGCTTATTTATTATTTACTTTTCAGTTGATGACAGCTGTTGCAGGGTCTTTATATGGAATAGACGCTTTCAATCAGCCTGGTGTTGAATTAAGCAAAAAATACACTTATGCGTTTTTAGGTAAAGCTGGCTATGAGCAATATTTGAAAGATTTAAAATAAAGATAAAAGCTAATATCAATTAACTAGGACTTAATAAAGATTGAAACTGTTGAAAGATTTGATTATTGGACTTTTGTAAAGATAAAGCTAAATTCAAGCTATTTCGTAAATTTTTATACATATAAGAATCGTATTTTAAATTGACATTGCTCTTTTCAACATATTCGGCACGCACTTTAATTCCTTCGGGAGCATTAATTCGCAAGCCACTTTCTTCAGTTTCCATTTGATAAGCCGTATTTCCTTTGGCTATTAAACCATCTGGATTTGGCACTGAAACTAATGAAATTTTGTATAAAGGTACCCATAAGCCTTTTCTTAAACCTTCAATTGTGCCATTTTTACTGACTTTGACATCTTCATAACGATCCAAGATTAAACCATTTTCTCCACGAGTTAAATCAATTGGAATTAAAGGCCCTTTTTGTACTGGTTCATTTTGTCCAATATCTTTGTCATCAGTCTCAATCGGTGATTCTCCTAATAAAACTGGTTCGGGAGAAGTTAATGGATCTTTAAATCTTTTGGCTTGCTTGGCTGGTCCTTTTCCTATTGCATTACCCATTACATAATAACCATCTTGAGTTGTTAAATAAGTCCTTTCCTCAAAAGGTTGCCCAATATAAGTATTTTCGGCTCTCTGTTTTCGGGTAAATTTGAAATCGCCAAGCCTTGTCAAATAATCTTTATCTTTATCTCGCACCACAAAAAAGCTGTGAGGATAGTCTCTGTCGATTGCTAACTTGGTAACTGTTTCACCTTTGACATATGTATGAATACCAGCGGCTGAATTAGGTTGCATTTCGCCCAAAACAACACCAAAACTACTAGGAGCTAATTTACTTCTTTTGTCTTTATAACCATATGTATTAAAATTCAACAAATTATTTTGCTGTTCAGCCAATGCTTCATTAAATGATAAACTGCTGTTTAAAGCATCAATATAAGCATTAAACATAAATTATTAATAAATCAAAACTCATTTATAATACTTATTCTCTTAAAACAGATTTTTATATCTATTTTTTGATAATACTTAAAAATTTAGTACAAATAACTTAGAAAATTTCTTCAGCCTGTTCAACTGGCACACCCAAAGCGGTAATATATAAAACAATATTACTTTCAGCTATTCCCAAAGACTCATTGGCAATATCATCAAAAAAGCCACCAATTCCACTTGCACCTAAGCCTAATTTTATGGCTGCCAAATTAATTTTTTGCCCAATAAAGCCAGCATCTAAATGTAAATAACGATAAACTCTTTCGCCATAAATATTGACAGCTTTTGCCAAATCACAAGTATGAAATATTAAAACCGAAGCATCTCGCCCCATTTCTTGACCTAAACATAAATAATGAGCTTCATCTTTTAGTTCTTTAAACCTAATTTGTTTTATGCTTTGTCCTTCCCATTCATATAAGTAACAACCAGAGTCTAGTCCTTCAACATTATTAATAATCAAATGGGTTTTTAATAGCTCTGGAACGAAGGTTAATGGTTTTTCATCAAAGCTTATACCTTTATAAATATTGGGATTATAAGCAAATTGTAAAATTTGTCCTAATTGCTTTTTGGTTATTTGCATATCTGAATCAAATTTACGAGCCGATCTCCTTTTTAAAATAGTAGTCATTAAAGAACATTTTTCCCATTCAATTGGAGTAAAATCTAGCTTTTCGCTTTCTAAAAAACATTGAAAATTAGCATCCTGAGGTTCATCTGAATATTCTTTTAGTATTTTATCAATTAATTTAACCTTTGATTCGGTAACATTTTGATTTATTTCTGAAAAATGATGCAAGGCATTTATTCTTTTGCCTTTGGGTATATAAGCTGTTTGTTGCTGTATAGATGAAGCTAAAGCAATTGGATTATCAAGTAAATTAATATTTTGACTTTGACTTTTATTGATTTTAGGTAAAGCTATTACCATTAAAGAATATTCATTTTCAAACATCAAAGAATCATTTAAATAATGATCATTAAAGCCGCCTAAGCAATAAGCTTTTCGTCCAAACAAATAAGCAATTAATTCAATATTTCCCCAAATATGCCCAGCATCTAATAAAACTCTTCTATAAGCTCTGTCTCCGTATCTCCAAGCACTTCTTTCAAATATTCCACTAATAATTATAATTAAATCTGTTTCTTCAACGGCTGGATGATTAAAACAAGCTTTTTGAATACTATTATAAGGACTTTTACCGTCAATTAATTGGCAAAGAGAATGCGTTTTTACCTGATAATTAAATAAACCATTACCTAATTCAGGATGATAATCAGAACTGACTATATATAATTCATTTGGATAAAGCCCACCAGCCGAAGGAGCGGCTCGCATTAATAATGGATTTGGCGGATAAGGCACAATAGCAGTAATTCCATTGGCAAAATAAAGTAATCTTGATAATTCAGCTAAAGGTTTTTCTTCATCTGTCCAGCAATTTGACTTTTTGAGAGCAATATTAGAAAAAGGATTAGTACTTAAAGGTAAATAAGGTGATAAGTCTATTTGTTTATGATTTGATTTATATTCTTTAAATGGATAAGGCTGAGATTCCCAATCTAAAGAGGCGGATTGCTGTTTTAGGTTTTCAGGGGAATACTTTGTCTCTTGATGATAAAAATGAGCAAATGATAAAGTCAAAGATCCCATATACAATAAAAAAAATAAAATACAACTTATATAAAGACTAACTAATTTAGACTAAATTGTATATTTTTATTTTTTAATTCAAATTGCTTAAACTTTTAAAAAGTAACTTGTGTACCCTCTGTAACACTAATTAGCAGATTAGAACCAATTGGCAGCATGACATCTTGTCCTTTTTGTGTAGCCGCCCAAATACCACCAATTACTACTCCAATTATTGTGCCAGCAATTGCACCAGTACCAATATTTCCCTTTGAAATTGCGGCAATACCAGCACCACTAGCCGCTCCAACCCCAGAACCTAAAGCTACTTTTCCAGCCGCATTAATAAATCTTTTACCTCTGGTTTGTCCAGCCATTTGATTTTGCCCTTTATTGTCTACCACTAAGCCCTTTAGCCATACTGATTGACCATTTGGTAAAATTAAGCGATTAACTCCAATTTGCAGGCGACCCGGTTTGCCAAAAAAACGAGAAGATGCTTCAACCATTAAAATATTTAATTCTGCCATAGTGCCCGCTGGTAAACCAAAACCCATACCCTCTACTCGTCCATAAAAAGTTTCTCCAATATGCGAAAACCCAGACCCAACTGGTCGATCAAGATACAAAGGCATAGAAGAACCGGGAGGTATATAAATTATATGTCCGCTTAAATTTTGTCCTTGACTTTGATTATTGCCACTATTGTGATTGTTGCCACTATTTTCCATATATTCAGACGGATCAGCAAAAGGTTTGTCTGGTTTTTCATAACCTTCAGTCGAAATATCTCTTGGTATTGGCTGACCACAATAATCTGCAGCAAAACACTGAAAATTCAAATTAATTAAAACTAAAAAACAAATTATATATTTACTATTCATTTCTTTCAAAATTCAAGCTGTTCTTAGTTGTTCCACAATTTACTTAAACATATTATAGAAACAAATTAATTTTTTATTCTCTTAAATTGGGGAATAAATTAGCAGAACTTATAAAATTTGCCTTTTGAAATGAATAGTTTATATTCTATAAAGAAAGCTTGTTTAATTATTTTAATATTTTTGCAATTTGGTTGCCTAGATACTAGCTTAAAAAAAGAAGAACTGGGACTGTCTGAGAACTTGGAGAAAATAAATTTACCGCCTGAATCGTCAAAAATCCAAAGTGGTAATATTATCAATTTAGGAACTAATACGATTATTAGAGAATCTGATCTAGAAACGGGCTTTGAACAATTAATTGACACTAAGAATACAAGCCTTTTAAGTTTAATTAGCTCTGATAAAAAATTATCTTTGCGAGTAGCCTTTGGTAGCGATAATAAATATCATGCTGTAAATGCTTTTTTCACTGGATTTAATCCATTTTATGTTGATAGCCCTCTCAAGGCTTGGAAGCTTCTTTCAAAAAGGATTCAATATAAAAAAGATAATGAAAGTACTGATTCACGAGATATTTGGTTTAATAGTGCGGAGACCTTTAATCGCAGAACTGGAGATTGCGAGGATTCATCTATTTTATTGGCTGATTGGTTGATTTCATTAGGTTATGATGCAAGAGTTGCTGTCGGTTCAATTAAAGGAGCTGGCCATGCGTGGGTTATAATACAAGACAATCAAACAAAGAATTGGTTTTTATTAGAGAGTACACATTATCCAGTTTATAATACTTTGCCTTTAGCCGCCCAACAGGCAGATTACAAGCCTAAAATCATGTTTAACAAAGAATATGTTTGGGAAAATATGGATGAAAAAAATAATAATTATTATGATGACCAAAAAGCTTGGAGAAAGATTTTACAATTTAAGCCAGATAATATAAACCTAAAGGATTTTTCAGATAATTATCAGCAGAAACTTTTAAGTACTAAAAGAAATAACTTTTATCAAGAATTAATAGCTAAAAATGTAATATACAAATGGAATAAACCTAATTTAAATTACTGTTTTGATGATAAAACACAAACAAAAACTGAATTAAAAAAAAGATTTAAAAGAGCCTTTGATTTATGGCAAAGAAAAAGCCAAATATTTACTTTTAGGGAAGTCTTTAATGAAAAAGAAGCTGATATTTTAATAATAACTAGTGACCAAGAAACAATTGCTACTGTCAAGCATGATTTGACTATTCCGGGTGGCAATATTAATGGCATAAAAAAGGAAAATATTTACCATGCAAAAATGATATTTCCTCAAAAATACTTTGCTTTTAACTTTAATAAAGACTTTCGTGAGTACAAAATTCTTCAAAACTTAATTGTTTATTCAATTGGTATGACTTTAGGCCTTAATCCAGTTAAGTCGGATACAAAATATTGCTTGTCTGACTGGGATTTGGGTAATCAAGCCGCAAGAGACTGTGAATCTTTAACGCCTGAAATTAATACTTTAAACATGATTTATAAATAATGCACCTGACTACGATACAAAACTCCGAAATAACTGATTGAGAAGGTCTTTTGCTGAAGAATTTTGCTTTAAAACCCCCAACCCCCTGAAAAAAGAAAATAATTATTGAGTATCCCCTTCGGGGAATGGCTTAAGCCTAGGGGGCTAAGACTTGAATTCTTTAGAAGCTTTTTGTGTTTTTTATCTGTCGAACTCACATTATTTATTTTTGTACCGTAGTAAGATTCATTTCTTTCAAAATTCAAGCTGTTCTTAGTTGTTCCACAATTTACATTGTTTCATACCTTGCTACAGCATAAAATAAAAATTCTAAATATAATCAAATGAGTCTGGCTGTATTTAATGTTTTTTGTCTTTGCACTGAAGTTTTTTTTGCCTTAAGCTCTGAAAAAAATCAGATAATAAAAGTTCACAGTCTTGTTCTAAAATTCCGCCAATAACCTGAATATCAGCATATTTTTTTAAAGAAAAGCTAAAACCATTTTTTTTATCATATGCACCAAAGACAATTTTTTTTAAACGGCTTTGCAAAATAGCTCCACAACACATTAAACAGGGCTCAAGTGTAATATACAAAGTATAATTGTCCAGTCTCCAATCATTTAATTTTTGGGCGGCTTTTTCAATCGCTATTATTTCTGCATGAGAGCTTATTTTATTATTTAATTCTCTCTGATTATAAGCTATAGAAATCAACTTAGATTCGGCTAAATTATCAGCTTCTTTGACGATTAAAGCTCCAACTGGCACATCAAAAGGTAATGCTTGCTTAGCAATAATTTGAGCTTGCTTCATCCAATAATAAGTTTGGCTCAAATATTTCAAATCACAAATTCAAATTTTGGTAAACGAGGAATTAAACCCAAATCAAAAGCTTCTTTAAAAAATACATTCACCGAGTCTTTTCCTCTTTGCCCCAAGTCAAGTGTTAATTCATTGACATACATACCGACAAATTGAGCTGCTTCTTGTTTATCGAGGTCTCTTCCAAATTGCAGAGCATAATTTAAAGCTTCTTCTTTATTATTTAATGAATATTCAATACTTTGTTTTAGCAATTCATTTAGGTCAGACTTTACTTGAGGGCTTAAACTTTTACGGATAATATTAGCTCCTAAAGGCAAAGGCAAACCATTAGTCTTTTCAAACCACCATTCGCCCAAATTCACTAATTTACAAAAACCATTTTTAGCATAATTCAATTGTCCTTCATGAATGATTAAACCCGCTTCAAAATCCCCTTTTTTAATGGCTGGCTGAATATCATCAAAATTTAAAGCTTTTACTTTGGCGTCTGGTGCATATAATTTGAGAGATAAATAAGCACTTGTTAATAAACCTGGTACGGCTACTTCAACTTTACCTTCTTTAATTCGTTCTAAAAGTTGTTTGGTATTTTTGCTTTCGGTTTCATTAGTAATTAAAGTTGGTCCATAATTATCGCCCATACTCGCTCCACAAGTCATTAAGTCATAATATTGGTCAGCATAAACAAAAGCATGAAATGAAATAGCAGATACATCATATTTTTGCTCATCAATAGATGCGGCACTTAAGGTTTGAATATCACATAAAATATGTTCAAATTCATAATTTAAAGTATTAATTTTATTTTTGGCTAAAGCGTAAAACATAAAAGCATCGTCAGAATCTGGGCTGTGAGCAATAGTAATTTTCATGCAATTTAATAAATAAGGTATAAGAACTTAATCGGTTTGTGAAATTATAATGCTTTTTCAGAATTATCATTAAGTTCATTTATATTTTCAAAGATATTTAAATTATCAGTTAATTCACTGCTTGTTTCTTCTTGAGCTTTTTCGGCTTCTTCAATAATTTTTTGTAATTTTTCTTTTAATTCATCACCGCTTTCAGATAATTTAAAATATTTACGGAAATCATTAGTTGTTTTCAAAATAAAAGTTGCTCCAACTGGTTCTTTAGTTAGCCAACCTTTGTCCATTAATTCTTTAATATGTTCGTATGCGGCAGAACCTCGAACTTGAATGATTAGATTTTGTTTAACTGGTTCTTTTAAGGCAATTAAAGCTAAAGTACGCAAAATACTTAATTTTAAATTTACGGGTAAAAGATTTTCTGCCAAATAATTAAATTCTTCACGGGGTTCTAAAATATAACCATTATCTTTAAAATTGATTTGTAAACCACTGTCTCTTAGCTCATATTCACGGACTAAATCCATTAAAGTGTTTTTAATTTCTTTCGGATTGGAATTTAATAAATTAGAAATTTGATTGATTGACAAGGCTTGGCTTTTCCAAAATAAAATAACTTCAATTTCTTGCTTTAAACTCATAAACTTGTTTTCTGGCATTAATAAAGCTTATTATAAACTGGTAAAATTTTTCTGTGAGGTTGAATACTCAATTTATGAATCAAATTATTTCAGTTGAAAGCCTCTGGCAAAAAATCAAGTTTGCTGAAAATGGTTTAATTCCAGCTATAGCTCAATCAATTGAAACTAAAGAAATCTTGATGTTAGCTTATATGAATCAAGAATCTTTAATAAAAACTTTGCAAACTGGCAAAATACATTATTGGTCTCGCTCACGGCAAAAAATATGGCTTAAAGGCGAAACTTCAGGACATTTACAATTTTTAGAGCAAATTTATTTAGACTGCGATGGCGATACTTTATTATTATTAATTAAACAAATTGGACCAGCTTGTCATACTGGAAAACCCAATTGCTTTTTTCAACAAATTAACTTTTCAAAAGATTTATCATTGCCCGAAGAAATTAAATAATGTGAGTTCGACAGATAAAAAACACAAAAAGCTTCTCAAGAATTCAAGTCTTAGCCCCCTAGGCTTACGCCATTCCCCGAAGGGGACACTCAATAAATCTGTTTGAAAATTTCTGTCTTCAAGG
>CANLFK010000044.1 GCA_947489925.1 Candidatus Caenarcanales bacterium | reverse complement strand
GTCTCGATCAGTTTAAAAGTGCCACGGAAATATTTATTGATAAATCAAATTTAGAAGAGTTATTCAAATGAATTTTTTAAATCAGTTAAACTTAAATTTATAATAATTTTATTGACTAAAAATGTTTAAATATCGCTTAGAAAGAGTTTTAGAGTTAAGAGAGCAAGAATTAGAAAAAGCTAAAACCGACTTTCAAGAAGCAATTGCAATTGTAAAAAAGCTACAGCAAAAATTAGCCGAAAATAAAGTTGAGCAATCCGAAACGCAAAATCAATTAAGTAAACCAGATGGCTTAACTGCTCCAATTCTTTATTTAAATAGGCTGAATTACCTAAAAAGCCAGAAAGATATTTTGGAAGAAGAAATTATTGAGGCAGAAAAAGCCTTAGAAATTGTAAAAGAAAAAATGATTGAGGCTCAGCAAAAAACAGAAGTATTAAAAAAACATAAAGATAAGCAAAAAAAACTTTTTCTCTTCAATGAATTAAAAGCTGAAGAAAAGGAATTTAATGAATTAGCCCTAACCATGAGACGCCAAAACCAAGAAAAAAATGGAGAACTCGAAAACTGAAATATTAATTAGTTCAAATCCGGCACTAAATAAAGAAATCTCAGTTAATTCAATTAATACTCAGTCCAAAACTAAGTCTGCTGAACCAATTATTCCTTTTGAAAAATATTTAGAATTAACTTTAAAACAAAAAGACCAACCCGAAAAAAATATTGAAG
This sequence comes from Candidatus Caenarcanales bacterium, assembly GCA_947489925.1. GTDB lineage: Bacteria > Cyanobacteriota > Vampirovibrionia > Caenarcaniphilales > Caenarcanaceae > JAAFJH01. Next base: position 12,953 of record CANLFK010000044.1, on the reverse strand, counting down.
AAGAATTTGATATAAATGATTGGATTGACTCTTTGAGCGGACAAATACCAAGCTTTAATTTATTAACCGCACCAATTATCGAACCAAAAAATCCTTTGATTTACACGGATAATTCAAAACTTTATTTGTCAGAAGAAGGAGAAGATCATATTCAATTAAATATAAATTCACAAAATTCAAGCCTAAATTTAAAAATGCCAGCTGGTGAACCAATTGAACAATTATCAATTCAATATGATGCTTCAAATTCTTCGATTACTGCTCAAATTATCGGTTCAGCACAAGCAACTCAAATTTTAAACTCCCAGCTACAAACCCTAAAAGATAATTTAGCTAAATATAATATTAAAATAAAAAGCCTGAAAATCCAGTCAGTGCAAAGCCAAAATAATAATTCAAAAGAAAAAAATAAGAATTCAAAATAAAAAATCTAAACCAATATCAATACTTGGAGTATTTTGAGTTAATGAGCCAATTGAAATGAAATCTGGCTTTAAATCAGCAATTGACTTTATATTAGTTAAATTTACGCCACCACTTACTTCTGTTAATAAACTAGAATCAATCATTTTTAAAGCTTTCTCTAAGTTTACAATTTCAAAATTATCTAATAAAACAATATCTGGCTTCAATCTAAGCGGAAGTTTTAAAATTCTTTCTAATTGCTCAAAACTATCAATTTCAATTTCAATTTTGGTCAAATAAGGAGCTTTTTCTTTTGCCAATTTTAAAGCCAGCTCAATATTTCCTCCTAAAGCGGCTATATGATTATCTTTAATTAAAATTCCAGTGGCTAAATTATAACGATGATTTAATCCTCCTCCATCTCTGACAGCCGCTTTTTCTAATTCACGAAAGCAAGGTGTTGTTTTACGAGTATCAAGTATTTTGGTAATAGAATTTGGCTGAATAGTTTGTACAAATTGATTAGTATAAGTGGCAATTGAAATCGCTCTTTGCAAAAGGTTTAAAAAAATTCTTTCACCTTTTAAAATATAATCAATTGATCCTTCAATTTCAATCAATTCTTCATATGCTTTAAAACTTTCGCCATTTTGTTTTTTAGGAATAATTTTAATGCTTGGACACAAATAAGTATAAACCCAATTTGCAAACCCCAAACCGCTCATTATTCCAGAACTATTTCTGGCTTTGACTTTTAGCTTTAAGTTTTTATTAATCCATGAATCCTTAAAAGCTAAACTTGTTATATCACCAAATGGTTCTAAATCTTCTCTGAGAGCTAATTTTATACTTTCTTTAAAAATATCAGACTCAATAGTATTAGGCATAATTTAAAACTATTGCGTTAAATACTTTCAAAAACTGAATTAGGAGCATTATCTTCAATTGGTGCATTAAAAGAATTAGTATTTGTTTTTTTATTGTTTTGTGTAACTTGAGTATTATTTAAAGTCTCAAGTGAATCAATTTCTAATTCCATCATTGAAGAAGAATTTTTATTAGGATTTACTCCAGTTTTCTGCGTAATTAAAGGTTGATTAACCGAATTTCTTCTTAATTTTTGATTATTATTTTCAGCAATTTGATTATTAGTTATTACCGTATTCGTAGGATTATTATTTAAGCTACTTGAATTCAAGAGGGGAATTGAAGAATTATTACTAATTGTTTCTTTTGATAAATTGTTTTTAGTATTATTTTGTTGAGCCAATTGAGCCAAAATGGTGATTAAAGACTGATGAGCCAAAATGGTGATTAAAGACTGAAAAGCTACCAAAACGCTAAAGCCAATCGCTGAAACCAAAAACCAATTCATTAAGTAAAAAACTTGATTATTCAAATAATTCCTAAATTGTGTAATCGTAATTCCTAAAACAATAATAAAAGCTGAAGATCCAATTAAAATTTGAGCCAATTGTGAATAAGCTAACTTTTGCTTCCATGAATGAGCTTCTTCATTTTCTGCCAACATTTGCAAATAATCTTCAGAGCTGATTGGCTCTTGCTTTAAACGGATTAAATTATCACTTATTTCTTTTTTCTTGTATGGATCAAGCAAATCATTTGAAATAACATAATAAATTAAATTATCAATAACATTGTGAATTGACATATGGGTCAAAAGCTGAATCTGATATTTGCGAGCCAAGCTTGTCATAATTGAAATTAACTTAGACTTAGATGGAATATCACCAAAAGACAAAAAGTTTTTAATCAAAACATCTAAAGCCTCTTTGGAAGCAGGAGCGACTTTTTTCTCAATTAAAATCAATTCTAGTTTCTTGCTTCCTAGCAAAAATACCAAAAATGCAAAAACTGATAATGTAAGAGACAAGACTATTGACCAAGTGTCTAATGGCATATTTTACCTCAATGCAAAGCTATTAATTTACTTAATTAAATCTTTAGATCAAGAATGTGTCAAGGAAAAATTTAACAATTCTTAACAATATTCAATTTATAAAAACCGTGAAGAGCTAATGATTTTGCCTTTCCAAGCTGATTCAGAGCTAGGTAATTTCTGAATTAAAGCAAAAAGAAATTCTCTTAAATTACTTAAATTGGCTTCAAAAACTTTCATAACTTGTTCATGCGTTACAGGTTCAACATCACCAACTAAGCCACAATCATAATCAGTTACCAAAGCAATACCCAAAACTTCAAGTTCAAGCTCTTTAGCCAAATGAACTTCGGGATATTGAGTCATATTAATTGTTTCCCAGCCCATTTTACTAAACCAAATAGATTCAGACTTACTACTGAAGCGAGGGCCTTGAATGACAACAACAGTGCCAGACTTATGAAAAGGAATCTTTAAATCTTGGGCTACTTCAATTGCTAATTTACGCATTTCTTCTGAATAAGGTTCAGCGGCACTAACATGAGTTGCAATTGGACCATTATAAAAAGTATCAATACGACTATTAGTGCGGTCTACATATTGATCCAAAATCATAAAACTACCGGGTGCAATTTCTTTTTGGAGGCTTCCAACCGCACACGGCGAAATAATTCTTTGCACGCCCAATTGCTTCATGCCCCAAACATTAGCTTGATAATTGATTTTTTGAGGTGGAATAGAATGATTGCGTCCATGTCTAGGCAGAAAAGCGACTTTTTTATCGCCAATATTCCCAACAAAATATTTATCGCTAGGTGCTCCAAAAGGAGTTTCAATGGTTATTTCTTCAACATTATCTAAAAATTTGTAAAAACCAGAACCACCGAAAACACCAATCTCAGCTTTATTTAAACTTTGAAAACTACTCATTAAAATTATTTACCTTCTTTTTTTGTCTTTTTGTCTGTTGAATTGGCTTTTTTAGCATTAGGTTTGGGAGCTTCGGCACTACCAGCTTGAAAAGGACTATTAGTCATAATTTCAGCTTCTCTTGTTTTATCTCCGTCCATGCAAAGCCAAGAATCAGTTACAAATTTACCATTTGGTCCAAGTCCAGTATAACAAATATCGCCTTTATTTTTATTAAAGCGTAAAAAGACTGGTCCTTCTTGCTTGAATTCAAAATGAGATTGGCTATTTTGCATACCTGATTTAATCAAATTAGTGCAAACAATAGCAGATAAACCAAGAATTACAGCGACTGCAATAGCACCAATGGGCGAATTATTTTGAAAACTCATAGATATTAAATATTAGAAACTTTCACTCAAATTTATAGGTTAGATTACTAATTTGTCAAAATTTTCTTATTAAATTTAAACTTGAGAAAATGTAAGTAATGTGAGTTCGATGAAAAGAAAATCTGAAAATGCTGATTGAATCGAAACTTTAAAGCAATCACAATTGCAAGTCTCTCGCTAAAGAATTTTGTCTTTTCACCCCAAACCCCCTGAAAGTGGGCTATTAGAGAGTGGAGTTGGGAATTTAGACCTTGAAGACGGAAATTTTCAAACAGATTTATTGAGTGTCCCCTTCGGGGAATGGCGTAAGCCTAGGGGGCTAAGACTTGAATTCTTGAGAAGCTTTTTGTGTTTTTTATCTGTCGAACTCACATTAAGTAATGTATATCATAGTGATTCCAAGCAATAAATAAACTATGGCAAGATTTATGATTCTGAGGACTCTAAGATATTATTTTCAACCAATAAAGATTCTTCTTTTTTTAAAATAGCTTCTTGAAAACAAACTTTAATTAACATATTCTTTTTTTCTGATTTCTCAATTCGGAAAATCCAATTATCAAATTCAACCTCATTTCCAACTTGCGGCTCTTCACCAATTAAACCAAAAACAAAACCGCCAATTGTATCAAAATGTTCATCTGAAAAGCTAGTATCCAAAACCTGATTTACTTCTGCAATTGAAACTCTCGACTCAATGAGATATGCTCTTTCGGTTAATTTAATAATATGTCCTTCTACTGGTTCATCTTCATCTTGTATATCACCAACTAATTCTTCAATAATATCTTCCAAAGTTACAAGTCCAGCTGTGCCGCCAAATTCATCCAAAACAATTGCCATTTGTAATCTTTTTTTCTTAAAATCAGTTAATAAATCCCCAATCGGTTTATTTTCGGGCACTTTAATAATAGCTTTCATAAATTCATAAATAGCTAAATTCCCTTTATTCTCGCTTAAAGCTTTTAATAAATCTCTGTTCTCTACCATCCCAATAACATTATCAATATTTTCATTATAAATTGGAATTTTAGAAACCTTTTCCTTAACCGCTATTTCAACCACATTAGTCACAGTGAAATTACTCTCTACTCCAATAATATCAGTTCTTGGTGTCATAACTTCTCTAGCAACTGTATCTGTAAATTCAAAGACATTATTCACCATTTCTTGCTCTGATTGACCAATAACACCTTCTTTCTGGCTTTCTTTAATTAAAAGTTTAATTTCCTCCTCGCTATAAGCCAAAGTAACATTATTATTAGCCGAAATTCCCATTAAATGAATAAGAGAATTAGCGGTTGTATTTAATATCCAGACCAAAGGCTTTGTAATACGATAAGACCAATCTAATGGCACAATGGTTGCTAAGGCAATTTGTTCTGGATATTGTAAAGCTAAAGTTTTCGGTATAAATTCACCAATTACAACATGTAAATAAGTTGCAAAAGCCATTGCTAAAATAAAAGAAATCGGATGTAAAGCAAACTCTGGAGTATTAATTAAAATCAAAAAAGGATCAATAATATGCGAGAAAAAAGATTCAGCAAAAGCTCCTAAAACTAAACTTGCAATTGTAATACCAACTTGAGCGGCAGAAATATAATCGTTTAATCTATTTATAGCTCTCAATAGCAACTTATCAGCCAAGCCACCATTAGCAGCCATATTTTCAACTTTAGAATGCCTACAACGAGCCAAACTAAATTCAGCAGCAACATATAAGCCATTTAGTAAAATAGCTAACAATATAGCTACAGCCTCTAATAAAATCTGACTCATATTAGCTTAACCAATTTGTCGTCATGGTATTGCTTATTATGAGTTAATAAAATTTGAATTTCCGCTGTCAAATACTTTAAGGAAAGACTAGTCAATAATCAAATAATTATAACATATTTAAATAAATAATAAATCTGGCTCTTTTTCAGTAATTTTATGTTCTAAATAACCAATTTCAAAATACTTTTCATTAAAGCTGTCCAGAGTAGCAAAAACATCAGCTTTATTTTCGGGTGAAACAATTAAAACCAAACCTAAACCCAAATTAAAAACTTTAAGCATTTCGGCTGGGTCAATATTGCCTTCAGACTGTAAAAACTTAAATATTGGCAAAATATCCCAGCTATCTTTTTGAATAATGGCTTTTAGGTTTTTTTTGTTAAAAGCACGAGGCAAATTTTCAGGTAAGCCTCCACCAGTAATATGAGCCATGGCTTTTACTTTTGATAAAATATCTTGCACAATTGAATGATAAATTTTGGTGGGTTTCATAATTTCTTCTAATAATGAATTTTCCAAAGCATATTGGTTATAAACTTTTTTCAAGTCTAAATTTTTATTATTCTCTAAAACTGACCGAATTAAACTATAACCATTACTATGCACTCCAGATGAAGGTAAACCAATTAAAACATCTTTTTCAGTGCAATTTAGCGGATTCAAAATCAAATCTTCTTCCACTATTCCAACGCTAAATCCAGCCAATTCATAACCTTTTTCGGGCAACATACCCGGTAATTCAGCTGTTTCACCACCCAATAATGGCATATTACATAATTTACAAGCTTTCGCAATCGAGTCAGCAATGATTAAAGCTTTTTCTGGGTCAAGTTTTTCAGTCGCCAAATAATCCAAAAAGAATAAAGGTTTAGCACCAGCACAAAGCAAATCATTAACACACATTGCCACCAAATCTTGCCCAATAAAGTCAAAATAATTATTCTGGTAAGCCAATTTTAATTTACTGCCAACGCCATCAGTGCAAGCTACTAAAACTGGTTTACGATAATTAGCGGGAAGCCTAAATAATCCAGCAAAACCACCAATACCACCAATTACATTTTCATTAAAAGTATTTTTGGCAATTTGACTAATACCCGACACAAAGGTTTCAGCTGCTTTTAAATTAATACCTGCTTTTAAATAAGAATTAGTAGACATTTAAATTTGAATAAAAAATAGACAAGAGATTATAATTTGTACCATTTTATCTTAAACTTACAAAGATGAAGCTTAACTATGCAAAACAACTATTAATTTTTATTATAGTCTCGCTTATCCTAAATGCATTTCTTTCTCCTTATTGGGGGCTATATGCTGATGATTGGGTTCAAGTAAAAGCCGCAATTTCGGTAAAACCGCCTGATTTAGTTCAATATTTTATTAATAGTTTTATTTATAATGGCGAATTAAGACCTTTCAGAGCTTTTGAATGGATTATAAAGAATCTTTTATTTAGGGTCAGTAATTATTGGGGAATATATTGTTTTCAGGCTTGCATTCTGAGTATTTGTGCTTGGCTACTTTTCTTAATTTTACGAAGATATTTTAATTTCAGGCTTGCTTTTACAGTATCTTTACTTTTTTTACTGTCTCCAATCGATTCAACCAGTCAATGGCTAGCAACTTTTCATTGGAAATTTAGTTTATTATTTTCTTTGTGGGCATCGCTAGAAGCTTTGAAAGCTAGATGGTTAATAGCTTGCATATTACTAATTTTTTCTTTACTCTTTCATGAAGCTCCTATAGGGATATTTTGTTTAGTTCCCTTTTTACTGCTATACAAAAAACAAAATAAGCAAGCAGTTACAAGTATTCTATCTTTGGTCTCAGTATTTATTTGTTATGTTATCTGGAGAAAAGCCCTTGCACCTTTATATATGGAAGATTTTCGTCTAAGTTCATTCCTTAATGATGGCAATTTTAATTTATTGTCTTCGATTATTAAATTTTGCAAAAGGATATTTTATGGCTATATGTCAGTCTTGATATTACCAATTGGAATTTTAGTCTGGAAAATGAATACTTTTTATACTATTTTAAATTTATTAATAAGTTTTGTAATTACAAAGTACACACAATTTAAAATAAAATTTCAAGCATCTTTTTCAATTATTGTTTTAGGACTTTTAACTATTCCTTTTGCATATTGGCTTTCTCTTTATCAAGCACCAGCTAGGCATTTGGGAATGGACTCAAAAATGAATTTGCCAGCTAGTATTTCATTTGCTTTTATACTTTTTGGATTAATAAGCTTTCTCTCAACCAAAATTAAAAATCAACAAATATCTAAATTTTTAATAGTTTTTATTTTCGGCATATTAGTAAATATAAAATTTCTCTATCAATATGATTATTTGGAAGCAAAAAATATTCAAAATTCACTTTATGCAAAAATACAAGATTTAAATCTTTCAAACGATAAAATTATTATTTTTAATAAGTCTTATGATCATAATAAGTTCGCAATTGAGCCAATCGCACCATATGGAGGACCTTGGTCTGCTAAATATACGGTATATCCAGCTCATCATTCGCATCTTATAAATAAACGGCTGTTTACCGAAATTTGGGTTGATGGTGCTTGCGTAAATAAAATAAAGTCCAGTAACTTAATATTTTTAGCTTTAACAGCTCCAGTACAATGAAACAAAAGGTTTCCTGAAAGAAGAATAAAATCAACTTTTAGAAGAGAGCTTTAAAAATGTTTAAGGACAATTCTTATGATAAATTTTTTATCCTTTTAAATAATTATTGCTAGACTCAAATTTAGACACTAATACCAAAATTAAAAACATGCAGACAACTACTTCACTTCAAAATGTAGCCAATGAAAAAGGCGAATTCATTTTACCTAAGCTTGAATATGCTTTTGATGCACTTGAACCATATATTGACGCTCAAACCGTTGAAATACATTATGCAAAACATCATCAAACTTATATTACTAATTTAAATAATGCTCTGAAAGGTCATGATAACTTAATCAAATTGTCAGTTGAAGAATTATTAACTGATTTAAGTAAAATTCCAGCTGATATTGTCAATCTGGTCAAAAATCATGGTGGTGGACATGCCAATCATTCATTATATTGGTCAGTAATGGCTGCTAGTGGTAAAAACGGTAATATATCCAAAGATTTGCAAGCTGGTTTAGATAAGTTTTTTGGCGGATTAGATAGCTTTAAAGACCAATTAGCTAAATCAACTATTTCAGTTTTTGGTAGTGGCTGGGGCTGGCTTAGTGTTAATAATAAAGGTGAATTAATTATTGAAACAAGTCTTAATCAAGACAGTCCTCTTTCTAAAGGTAATATTCCTCTTTTTGTCATTGATGTCTGGGAACATGCTTATTATTTAAAATATCAAAATCGCAGAGCTGAATATGTCCAAAATATTTTTAGTAATACTAACTGGGAAATGATTAGCTTAAGATATGAACAAGCCTTGAATAAATTAAAAGGTTAATTCAAATATATTATTTTTCCTTTGACAGAGAAGTTTTTTTCTTTAGCAAATTTTCTGTCAAGGAATTTAATGATTGAGAAATTGTTATTAAATGGTTTAAGAGCCTTCTTTTACAGTCTGGCTAAGCATTTTTAAGCAAGTAATTGTTGCATTAATTCGTCTTTTTGCACAAAATCAATTAATTTTTCAATTTGCCCAGTCTCTGAGAGAATAGTTGTAAAATTTTCTTTTATTTTAGGAGCTAATTTAATTGCTTCAATGAATTCAGTTTTGTTAAGCGGATATTTCTTATTAAAATCAAAAAAGCCAGTTTCTAAAATTGCTTTTCTAACATTTTCAAATTCCTTATTTTGTAAAAAACTAATAGCATAAGTCGCAATTCCAACCTGAAGTCCATGCATTGAAGGTTGAGAAGAAATTTGATCATAAGCATGCGAAATTAAATGTTCACTCCCACTGGCTGGTCTACTAGAGCCAACAACTTCCATTGCAATACCGCTTAATAATAAAGAATTAGACAGAATACGCAAACATTCACTATCTTGGGGTGTTTTGTCTGGATAATTAAGAAAGGCTTCCAGTGAATTCGGAGAAAGAGCTACTGCAAAATCATCAACATATTCACCACTTTGTCTAAAAGCGAATTTCCAGTCATTGAGAGCCGTAAATTTAGAAAGTAAATCCCCAATTCCTGAATAAAAAAACTTAATTGGTGCTTTTGCCAGAATTTTGGTATCAATTACAATTCCTTGAGGCAAACCAGTCTTGAGAGTGCGTTTTTTACCATTAACCATAAGTGAGGCTAGTGGTGAGCAAAAACCATCATTGGAAATAGCAGTTGGCATGACGAAAAGTGGTAATTTATTTAAAAAAGCCATGTACTTACAACAATCAATAACTTTGCCTCCTCCAATTGCCAAAATAACTTGAGTTTTACTCGATAAATTAAGGCTTGTTTTAAATATGTTCTCTACACAAGGACTTGTCCAAATTCTTTTGCACCCGGAATCAATTGCTTCCCTTTATAAATGACGCCATCCATATCCGAAATAAAATTTTTCATTTGATTCTTTTATATTTTTAATTTCTTTTTAGTTACTTGATTCTTCTGTATCAGTTCTAAATTCCAGTTCATAATTAACTAAAAATTCACACTCTTCTTTTGTTAAATTAAACCTTTTATAAATTAAATAATCCAACTTGTCAATTAAATGTTTTGAAAGTCTTGCTCTATATTCTTTAAAACTACTAATAGTTGCATAATTTGCTTTAATAACTTTTGCATTTTTTTCTAAGTCTTCCATGTATTCATTGTAAGTTTCATTTATTTTATTAATTTCTTTTTGTGTAAAACTTTCTAAATCTATTGGAAATTCATTAAGTTCAAAAGATTTTATATGTAGTGTGTCAGAGTATACTTGAAAAAACCAATAGTATAAATTACTAGATAAAATAGCTCCAATTAAATCTTTATACTCTTCTTTTACCTTAAGAGCTTCTTCTTGAGTTGAACCAGTAGAGAAATTAGTAATAATATTATAATATCTTCCTCCAGAAGTACGATAATAAATTTCTTTGCCGTTTCCATCATAGTAATTTTTTAGTTTTTTGGGTAATGCAAATAATTTAGAGAGTATTTTTTTTCAATTTCTTTTCCAATTTTAGGTAATCGTCCATATTGTATAAATTCTAAAGAATTCACAAATTCAAGATTATTCATAATTTTTTCTGGTTTAGTAGTTGCATATCTTTTATTTATTTTAGTAGTTTTTAATTGTTGTATTGGTTTATTATTCTTTTCAAGTTCGATGATTGATACCCTTTGATCAGCTTTACCAAAAATCTTGTTTGGTCTATTTGAATAAGATGAAATTTGTACTTTTTCACAATTCTTAAAAATCAGATTATGTAATTGAGAAATTGATTCGCTTGAAGTAATAGACATTGAGACAATAAAATGTATAAAACCATAATTTACTAATTGCATAGCTTTTTCTATAAATAAACTATAAGTATCAGTAGAGCCTTTAAATCCGTTGCCAGACATAGCACTTATATAGTTTTTCTGAAAATATTGTTTTTGTTCTTTACTTAAATTTATTCCGTAAGGTGGATTACCAATAATTAAATTAAAACCTATAAAATTACCATTCTCGTCAAGCACTTCAGGAAATTCAAAACGCCATTCAAAAGGTCTCAAACGAGGATTTTTTAATTGATTTTCTAATTCTCTTATTTTTGTTTCTACTTTTATTTTTTGCTTTTCTGGCAATAATCCTAAGTTTTTAGTTTGTAAATTAAGTAATTCTCGATAGTCTTCATTTTTTTCTAAAAAGGCATTTTGTAATATTTTTTTATAAGCTTTAATTTCATTATTTAATTTTGCTTTTTCGTGTTTATTAGTTTCTTTTCTATATTGTTTAGTTAAATCTAATAAATTATTTACTATATCTTTATGTCCAGCAACATATAAAGTATCTTTTAAATCAAATCTATTAATCAAACTATTACCACATTTTATATTTATATCTAAGTTTGGTAATGTTTGTAATTCTTTATAATTGCTTTCTTCTTTATAGTAAGTATTTTTCAATAGTTCAATCCACAATCTCAAGCGGCAAATCAAAACCGATTTAGGATTAATATCTACTCCAAATAAACAGTTCTCTATAATAGTTTGCTTCTCGTGAAATATGGTTTTTTGTAATCTTTGTATTTCTTTTGCTATTGGCTTGCCATTTTCAATTTTATATTCTAGGGTATTATTTCTTTGTTTACGATCAACAATAATAAGTTCATCATCTATTATTTCAATTTCATAATTACCTAAATTATTACCTTTATCATCTGCTAATATACCTAATTCACTTTTAATTGCAATCAATTCATTCAAAACTGAAACTAATAAATGCCCAGAACCAACGGCTGGATCACAAATTTTAATACTATTTACAATTTCATTTACTTTTTTTATGTCTTCTGTTTTGAATAATTTAGCAGTATAATTTTTAATATCTTCAAACTTGTCAAATATGTTCGGTTCTTTATTATTTGATAATACTTCATTAAATTTTTGTACAATAACTTTTTTTATACTTTCAGAACACATATACATTGTAATAAAAGCTGGCGTAAAAACTGAGCCATCTTGATAACCATTTATTTTCTCAAATATTTTTCCAAGTACCGAAGCATTAATAAGTGTTTTTCTTTCTTCTTGTATTTCTTCTTTTCCTTCACTAGCAAAATTATATGAATCCAAAAATCGAAATAAATAATCTAAGGTATTTAAATTATTAGTAATTTGTCTTGTATTCTTTAAAATAGTATTATTAAATAATTTTAGTTTAGCACTTGAATCAAGAGATTTGACTGTTAATGTTTGATCTTCTAATTCTCCAATACTAATTTCAAATAAAGAACTATTTAAATAAGGCACATACTCATATTTTTCTTTTAGTGTCTCACTTCTATCCTGAATATCAACAGCTATTACCTTGTGAAATAAATTAAATAATTCATTAAAATCAGCAATAGTTTGAGTATTCAAAAAAGCAAATTCTTTATTATTGCAATGATAATTTACTAATTGACCTTCTAATAGTTTTAAAAATAATATTCTATTTATCCAAGTAAGAGATAGCTCTAAAGCAATACTAAAAATTATTTCTTCATCATTTTCTCCATGATCAAACTTGCTTGTTAATGAGTATAAAATATTTTCCGTGCAAATTGCATCGATAGTTAATTCAATAAAAGAAGCCATATCACGATTATCTTTTTTTCTGCAGATTTTATTATTAATTTCTTCTAAACCTAAAATATGCAAAAGTTCTAAATAAAAACCATTATCAAGATCATTGCTATCTGTATTATCTGAAACTTTTAGTAAATATTCAGGTGAAAAAATCTTAAATAAAGATATTAATTGTTTTTCTTGAGTATTATCTTGCAAATAATTTTTATATTCTCTAAGGTCAAAATAAGTACATAATATTTCAAGATCTATATTATTAATAATATTATTTTTCAGCTCTGCATAAAACCATTCATTAGTTTTTTTATCATTAATTTTTATTTCATAAAGTTTTTTTATA
>CANLFK010000043.1 GCA_947489925.1 Candidatus Caenarcanales bacterium | reverse complement strand
CTTTAACGATACAACTAATCAATTAACCACAATTGCCACGAATAAAAATATAATAACTAATAGTATATTATCGGCTGATGGGCAAAATGGCGGATATGTTTTAAATGGTGATTTATTCCTCTTTAAAGCTGATGGTTCTCAAACTATTAATGCAACTTCAAACTATGCCCCTTTATCATCTTTTAGTAATATAAATATTGCCGCCGATGGTAATTCTGCTACTTTTATGGCTTATAGTCAAAGTGATGAGATTAATAAGGTTTACAGTACTTATATTATTGATTCTAATGGTAATTTAAATACTTTAAGTTTGCCTAATACAGATTTAAAACTAACTACTAATGATTATTCTGGATTACATTCTACTTTAAATTGGTCTGCTGATGGTAAAGCCGCTTATGCCGAAATTTCTAATAAATCTGAGCTTGTGTTTTATGAATCTGATGGTGGGTTCTCTAATATTTCCACGGCAAATCAATTTACGGCCTACGATCGTGATTCTTTAATGTGGTCTAATGATAATTCTAAATTGTATTTTGCCGCTACTAAAAATGGTATTGAAAACTATTATTCTATTAATGCAAATGGCAATAATTTAACTCAAATAACCAATTTTACAACTACGGGTTATAATGTTCAAGTTTACAATGAAAGTTTTTATAATTCTCAAATAGGTGGTTATGAAACAACTAAATATTTAACTTCTTCTGACAAGTCTACCATTTTCTTTAGATCGGAAAATGCAATTAATTTTATAGATACAAGCTCTGCTACTTTGAAAAACTCAATTGCTGTAAGTGCGGGTTATGAAATTTTTAAAGGTGGTGACAAAGGCTTATTTACCTTAGAGACAAGTGCAAAAAATTATGAAACTTATATTTTTAATACTGATGGCAGTGGTGTAAATAAAATTACTGGTTTGAATTCTAATGAGCACTTTAGTTGGAGTAGTCAGAGTGATTTTAATCAAAGCAATAATAAAATAATAGCTTGGACTACTGAAGAACATTCAGATTCTAATATTCCAAATCAGTCTTATTTAACTTTGCTTGACCTTCAAACTGGTAGTGCTACGAGAGTACTTTCAAGCAGTACACCAACAGATATAAGTGATATGTCATTGCATTGGTCGGCTGATAATAAACATATAGTATTCACGATGATGGAAGATATTGATCAAGATGGCTATTTAGATACTAGTAATGGAGATACTTATAATATTTATGCTTTTAATGTTCAAAGTAGTAATTTAACTAATTTAACTAATAATAATTTTACGATCGCTGCTGATACATATGGTAGTTATGGGCAAAATTTAAGTGATTTAAGTGATTTAAATATTAACTTTTTAGCAGACAATAATCATTTTGTTTTTCAATATCAACAAGATCTATATATTGGCGACTCTAGCACTGGTACTTTAAATAATATAACAGGTGATGATTTACAAGTTTATGATGCTAATTCAAGAAATACTTTGGCAGATTTTATTATTTCAGGGGATAAGCAAAAAATATTATTCGTAGATGAAAACCAAGATATTTATATTGTCAATCAAGATGGCAATGCTTTAACTAATTTAACTAATGATACTATTGATGCTCAAGCTGATTATTATGATTATCACGGTTATTCTGGAAACTTTTTACAAACAAATTATGATGGTTCAGCCGTTATTTTTGTAGGTGAACCATATGAAGCTAATAATTATGAAACCGATTTATATTATCTAAAAACAGATGGTCTTTCTTCAGAAATTGACTTAACCTCAAACGTCTCTGCTTGGGGTAATGCCTATTTGTCAAAAGATGGTTCTAAAGTATTTTTTGCTGATCGTACTTCCACTTCTGTTGAAGATTATAAAGTCTATGATGCAATTTCTGATACTACTTTAATAACCAGAAGTGGCAATAATAATGAAAGTTACATAAATAGTTATCGTGAAGCTGTTTTGCCATACAATGATACAAAAAATGACTGGGTAGATATTGAAAACATTATTCAAAATAAACAAGGCTTGGCTTTTTCTCCCGACGCAAGCAAAGCTTATTTTGTGAATGGTGCAGGTGATTTATACAGTATGAATGCTGATGGTAGTAATTTAACTAACTTGACTAATGGTGCTGTAACTGCCTATTCTGGCACTACTAGTGATCTAGATGCAAAATTTGGCTTTATTAAATTCTCACCGGATAATCAATATATTTATTTCTTTTCAGAAACACGGGAAGTGTATTCAATTAAAAACGATGGAACTAGTTTAACGCAAATGACCAATTCTAATACTCATCTTGATATTAGACTTTATATAAATACTGCTATAGATATTTATGCTCGAAGAGAATTTAGATTTGAACCAACTTGGTCTCCAGATGGTGAAAGTTTTGTATTAAGTGATGGACAAGATGTTTATTTATTCTCAAAAGATGGTAGTAGTACACCAATTGATTTGTCCAATGTGCAATCGCCTTTAGCTTATCCGTCTTTTTATTATGTTTATAGTTCTTTCTCTCCAGATGGGCAAAAAATAGCTTTCACTAGCCAAGAAGAATTATATGTTTATGATTTAAATACTAGCTCTATTACTAATATTACAACTGGTTCTAGCAATTTATTTATAGATTATTCTCATACTTTAAAATCTGTTAATTATAAAAATGATAGGCCGATTTGGTCAGCCGATAGTAAGAATTTATATTTTGTAAGCCAAGAAAAATCTACTTCCGAAAATTCTTGGGATGGAAATTTAAATACCAGGGATTCTTATGAATTGTATGAGTATGATTTCACTTCAAGTAGTTTAACTAATTTAACCTCTAATGCTGGCAGTATAACCATAAACTCTAATTTAGAAAGTTTGCAATCCTCGCCGAACAATGCCCAAATCGCTTTTCAGGCTGAAGGGGATAAAGATACAAGTGGTTATAGTGCATTTAAATTTGATACAATTAATGGCTTAAGTAATATGACAGAAGCTGAAGGCATAAGTTTGAACTTTAATTTTACTACTTATAGTCCAAGTAAACAGGTATTTTTCACCTCAGACACAAATACATTTGATTTATATGCTGTTCGTACTGATGGAAGCGGTATTATTAATATAACTAATGGCATAGGTAATATGGAAATTGGTGATAATAGTAATTCTGCCAATTTTGCTTGGTCTAGTGATGGCGATTATGCCGTTATTGACACAACAAAAAAAGGTGCTTATATAGTTAATCAAGATGCTACTTATATTAAATATTTAGGTTTAAATACAAGTTTTGGCAGTGGTTATAGCTCTAGTGATATTCAAAGCTGGTCTGCAGATGGTGATAATTTTGTATATTATAGTGGCACTGATTTGTATTTGTCTAATAAGGATGGTACAAATATAAAAAATTTAGGCGTAGGTAGCTTCAGAGCTTGGTCACCCGATAATAATAAAATATTTTTCAATGATGGCGGCGATTTATATATGATCAATAAAGATGGTAGTAGTCTTACTAATTTATTACCTCAAAGTAACCTTATAATGTCGTCTAATATTTCTAATCAAAAACTAATCTTCTCCCCAGATGGTAATAGTGTGGCATTTGAGGTTTATAATAATTCTAGTGGAAAAGAAAATGTTTTTGTATATCATCTCGATAAAAACTTCTCGCAAAATATTACCCAAGATAAACTTTCAAGTGTTAATGTCAGGTTTGAAGATATAAGCTTTTCACCAGACAGCGACAAAATAATGGTTAGATTTGGTAGCACTAATGATATTTATGTGGCCAATTTAAATACTGGTGCGGCTACTTTTAATCCTTTGAATACCGTTTTGAATATTAATGGAAGCCTTAGTACAACCGATTCAACAGTTTTTAGAACTTATACAAATAATATTTTATTTGATACTTCTGCTGGTAATTATTCTACTTCTTCTGGTTTATCTTCCAGTGATTTATTTAATACTCGAAGAGAAGGTAGTTATTCAGATGATTGGTTGGTTACCATTGGTGCTGGCCGCACAGTGCAATTCAATATGACTGGAACCAATTTCGATGAATATTTGCAATTACTTGATTCTGATAAAAAATCTATTTTAGCTTTCAATGATGATACTACAGGTAATGATGCTCAAATTACTTATTCTAATACCACCGACCAAGATATTAAAGTATATGCCCGTACAACTTCAAAAGTGGCTCTTATGGTTGGTTACTATAATTTCACCTATAAAACACTAAATAATCTTTCTTCAGCTGATTCTATTAATTCTTTTAAAGACGGAAGTTATTTTGAAGATTATAAATTAACTATTCAAAGCGGTTCAACCGTCGAAATTGATATGACTGGTACTGTTTTTGATGAATATTTGCAATTACTTGATAATAATAAAACAAGCGTCTTAAGCTTTAATGATAATAATACTGGTAATGATGCACAAATTACTTATACTAATAAAACTGGAACTGATATGGATGTTTGGGTTAGAGGTACTTCGGCTGTGGCTGGAGCAAGCGGAGATTATAATATTGTAGTTGCCGAAACTAAAGAAGAAAGCTTTAAGGATGATTATGAGCTTACAATCAAAAATGGTGAATCTATTACTTTAAACTTAAATACAGATGATTTTGATGGTTATTTGAATTTATTAAATAAAGGCTCGGTTTCGACTAGTATTGAAGGTTATAATAGTTTAGCTTATTCAACTAATACTGGCGGCACTAATGCTCAATTAACTTATACAAATACTACTGGCTCCGATCTTACGGCAATTGTGAGAGCCTCTAATAATGTAACTAATTACAATGATGGTTGGGCAAAAATAGGCGATTATCAATTGACGGCTACCACTGGTTATTTAAGCACGGCATCTATTGATCTTTTGTCTAGTTCTGGCACTTTAAGCTCTACTGATTCTTTACTTAATTCAGGCGGTACTAACACTATAACTTTGCTAGATACAACTGGTGCTTTAGCCACGACTGATTCTTTAAATAATTTAAGAAGTGGTCGGTATTTTGATGATTATAAATTAACACTTGGGGTTGGTGCAACAATTCAGGTTGATATGACTGGTAGTGCTTTTGATGAATATTTGCAATTAGTCGATTCTACCAAAACCTCAGCTTTAACTTATAATAATGATTTCACTAGTAATGATTCAAGAATTACTTATACTAATACAAGTGACAGTCCTCTTGAGGTTTATTTAAGGGCTACTAGCAATGTTTCAAGTGCAACAGGCAATTATAATATCAAAGCTGTTCAAACGAATGCTCTCGCCGCTGGTAGTGAAAAATATTATGATGCTTATGAATTTACAATTAATAATGGTGAAACTATCATTCTCAATCAAAATAGTTCAAGCTTTGATACTTATTTATCTTTAGTTAATAAAACTGGCGGAGCAACTTTAGCTTTTAATGATAATTTTAGCGGCACAGATTCACAAATAACTTATACAAATACTACGGGTAATTCTATAACTGCTATCGCAAGAGCTTCTTCGGCCTTGGGTTTAACAATGGGTGATTATACTTTTTCGGCTAGTATGCAAAATATTACTAATGCGGGATTAAATGCAGGTGTAAGCTTAGTAAATATTACCCCCGATGCTCTTGCGGTTTATGGTGGTAATTTACAAAGTTCAAACTCTTTCTGGACTGGAGCAGGTTATGCACCTTCAATTAATGCTATTTTCTTGGCTGACAGTTCTAAAGTATATTTTACTGATAATACTACCTATGATTTATATAGTGTAAACATTGACGGAAGCAATTCAACTAATTTAACTAAGGGCAATCAAGATATTACTAATATTTATGGCTATGACGATAGTGGTAAGCTTTTAATTGCGGCAAACACGGCTTACAATTATTCTAATTCTTTTAATGTTAAAGGCTTAATGTCTCTTGATACTACTAATAATACTCTTACCGAAGTGACAAATGCGATGGGCGGTTATCACAATAATATTAATTACTTCGATATATCCGCCGATGGAGACATAATTGCCTATAAATTAAATGCTAGTCAAAGTGGTCGTTTCTCTTTATCTGATAATACTGAACTTGGATTATATAATGGTTTATTGCAAACAACTGAATATAATCAAACTTGGATTACTCCACTATCTACCAATGCCGCTTTTGTTTCTGATGATGGACTACAAGTAATTTATACAAGCGGTACTAAAGCCTATTTAGAAAATACTGATAATTCCATAACCGCCAAAGAATTAAGTATTCAGTCGAGTATGGTAAATAATATTAAAAACTCACTAGACTTCGAATGGGCACATGATAATTCTTCAATTGCTTTTACTTCTTATACTAGCCAATTTAATATAGGTTTGCAAAGCAATGTTTATACGATGAGTGCTTATATTATGCAGCCAGACGGCACTGGTTTAATTACTTTTGACTTAACTACTCCAAATATTATTTCGCAACCACCAAAAATTAATTTAACTTGGACTCCTGATAATTCTAAGGTTATTGCCGAAATGATTGTTGGTACAGTCGATCCTAAAGTATTAATTTATATATTACCTTTAGAAAGTACTGCTATAACTTCTTCAGATTCTGCGACTGTGAATATTAATTTTGGTTGGTAATTTAAATTAAAATATCTATATTCTTAAGGTCTGGAAATGTTTAAGCTTTATTCTTTAAAAATAAAACAGAAATCTAATTTGTGAATAATAATTTATTTGAGGAATATTTAAATTAGTATTCTCAAAATAAAGCTTAATGAGTAGTCTTGGTATTCCAAATATTGGTTATTTTAGCCCTAAAGATAATTCTGGGATTAATCGTTATACCGAAACTTTATTGATTGAAGGAGATTATTATAAAGAGCTTCAGTATTGGCTTTCAGTTTATAATCGTGCCCAACAATTCGGCTTACCTAATACAAGCATTGCCGAAATTAGTGCTCAGATTTCTCGAGTTTCTCAAAAATTGTCTTTATTAAGGCAAATAATAAAACCTACCGCCGAAAATCTTTTAAAAAGTGATGTCGAGAATAATAAAAAAGTCCAAGAATTATTTGCCGATCAATAAATAAATTAGAGTTAATAAATTAAAGTAAAATCTTAATTTGTCTAATTTACATTAATTATTATTGCGTCCATTCCGTGAAATATAAGATCTTGAAGTTGAAACAGTATTACTCAAAAAATCAAGCCAAGTAGACCAAGGAAAAACAACTCTAGTCATTGCCAATAAACCAGCCATACCGCTAGCAATTGAGTAAAGCATTGTATAGGCTTGTCTTTGGTCTTTATTAAAAGCACTGGCAAAAGTCGAAAACACTAAAGGTAAACGAGCTAAACTAGCTATAAACCAGCCTAAACGAGAAATATTATTTTCGATATCTTGATTTTTACTTTCATTTTTGTTTTCTGGAGTTTCAGATGAATTATTGATAGATTTATTATTCAAAAGAGAGCCAGCCACAATGAAAGGCAAAGCTAGAAAAGAGAGTGCTGAATGTAAAAGTATACTGTGCCTTGCCAACTTTCCAATTGACTCAAAAGGTTTTTGACGGAGTTCAACTAATTTTTCTTTTAATAATGTTTTATTAATTAGCTTTTCTGGTAATTCTTTTGACCAATAATTTAAATAATGATCTTTTTGCAATTTTAATTTATTTAATAAGCCAGTTTCTTGATCTAATTGATTTCTTAAGTTTGTATTTGTATCAAAACTCCAACCAATCGCAATTAAACCACTAGCCAATAAATAAATTGTTGAGACAAACTTTTCATCAATGCCATTTATAAAGTCTAAAACTGGATTAGAATCTTGTTGTTTATTATGAGTTTTGTCTTTCGGGGTTAAAAGTAATATATCAGCTATTACTCGGACAGCGTTCCCAATCATTGAAAAGCCGCCTTTATACTCTCCTAACATGCTTAAAATATCTAACATCAAATTAGACGAACCCGGGCTTTGAAGAAATTTTAAGCTATCAGGTGTATTTAAACCTTTGCTTACAAACTCTGAATTATTGAACCAGTTTGCAACAAAAGGTGTTAATAAGGCAAGTGGAATAAGTGGTCTTTCAAGTTGAGTAGCAAATTGAGCCGCTCTAGACAGGTGATTATCCCAAGCTATAGTTTTTTCATTACTATTTGGCGGACGGACAGTTTGACTAGATGAAACTGAATGAATATTAGAATAAAGAGATTTAGAATTAGGTGGTAAAAAAACTTTCACAAATTCATTATATTTTCAGGGTTATTGAAGAAAAAAAGAAGCGAATAAATCTTCAACAACAACAATTCTGAAAAGCTGAATCTAAGTCTGCAATTAAGTCATCTACATTTTCAATTCCAACCGATAATCTAATCAAATTAGGTGTAATTCCAGCTTTAAGGCGTGCTTCTTCATTCATCGAAGCATGGCTCATACTCCAAGGTTGTGCAATTAATGATTCTACTCCGCCTAAAGACACTGCTAATTTAAAATACTTAAGTTTACTGAAAAATACATTTATATCATACTTTTCAGGCTTCAACTCAAAACTTAACATTCCTCCAAAGCCACGCATTTGCTGTTTTGCTAATTCAAATTGTTCAGGTGAGCTTAAACCAGGATAATAAACTTTTTGTACAGCTTCATGATTATTCAAAAATTCACAAACTTGCAAAGCATTTTTTTCATGGGCTTGCATTCTAATTGATAAAGTTTTTACGCCTCTCAGAGCTAACCAAGCATCAAAAGGAGATTCAGCTAATCCCATACAATTTACAATTTGGGCAATTTTTTCACCTAATTCTTCAGTTTTGCAAATGACTATTCCACCGACTAAATCACTATGCCCATTAATATATTTGGTGGTTGAATGAATAATAATATCACAGCCCAAATCAAGCGGATTTTGAAAATATGGAGACATAAAAGTATTATCCGCCACAATTATTAAGTCGTTTTTTTCGCTCTTAGACTCATTGCAAACCGCTTTTATATCAGTTAATTTTAATAAGGGATTAGAAGGGCTTTCAATCCAAAGCATTTTAGTATTTGGCTTCAATTCAGCTTTTAATTCGGCTAAGTCATTTGGATTTTGTAAAAAAGAAACCTCAATACCAAATTTAGGAGCAATTAAGGAAAAAAGCCGATAAGTGCCACCATAAATATCAAGCGGAGCAATTAAATGATCACCAGCAGACAAAAGACTCAAAACAGCCATAATTGCTGACATTCCACTGGAAGTTGCGGCCGCCATTTTACCATTTTCGAGTAAGGCTAAATTATCTTCTAAAGCTTTCCGAGTAGGATTTCCGCTTCTTGTATAATTAAAACCCGCTTTAGTCTTGCCCAAATCAGTTAAAGTAAAGGTTGAACTTGTGTAAATTGGCGTTGTAACCGAGTTGAAAGTATTATCTATTTCAATTCCTTCATGTATAGCATTTGTTTCTATATGTGGCATAACTTTATTAAGAATGTATTAAAAGATTTTTTATTTATTAATTATATTATAAAACAAATTTACTAAAAAGCAATAAAAATCAAAAATTAAAGCTTTTTTCATCTATAATGACTACTGTTAAATTATATAAGTTAATTAAATATTTGAATAAATGATGGGAAAAGATAATTCCAGAGCTTTCAAAAAGGCTGTCATAAGAGGAACTCGTTTTATCCAAAAGCATAATCCTTTAGTTAAGAAAAACAGCTCAGATATTTTAAATTCGTCTGAAATTATTGTGGCTGTTGATATTATGGGCGGAGACTATGCTCCTTTAGAAATTATAAAAGGGTCTATCAGAGCAGCTCGTGAATTTGGCATAAAAGTTCAATTAGTTGGTCCTCCAAACCGTATTTCTCGTGAGCTTAGTAAATATAATATTGATGGTTTATCGATTGAAATTGTCGAAGCAAATGAATTTATTTCAATGGAAGATAAAGATCCAGTTAAGGCAATTCGTGCAAAAAATAATAATACCTCAATTGTAGTGGCTACTAATCAGGTGTCAAGTGGGCAAGCTCATGCTATTGTTAGTGCTGGCAGTACTGGAGCGGCGGCGGCGGCGGCATTCTTTTGGTTAGGAAGAATTTCTGGTATTGATAGACCTGGCATTGCGGCTTTACTCCCGACTTCGAAAGGGCAAATGGTTTTAATTGATGCTGGAGCTAATGCTGAATCTACGCCGCTTAGAATGGCTCAACACGCTATAATGGGTAGTTTATTTGCTAGTAAAATTTTCAAATTAGATTCTCCTAGAGTTGGTTTATTAAATATTGGAGAAGAGCCTGGCAAAGGAAATCAATTAACCAAAGAGGCTTTTTCGCTTTTAAACCAAATAGAATCAATTAATTTTGTTGGTAATGTTGAAGGTCGTACTTTAGCAGAGCATTATTGTGATGTTTTAGTCTCAGATGGTTTTGTCGGTAATGTATTTTTAAAAACTTTGGAAGGTGCTATTAAAATGTCTTTTCAGATGTTATATCAAGAATTAACCCAAAGTATAGACTTAAAAATTGGAGCGGCTATTTGCAAACCAGCTTTCAGAAACCTAAAAGGAGATCGTTTAAATCCCGCTAAATATGGTGGAGCTGTATTATTAGGAGTTAATGGGGTCGTTGTAATTGCACATGGTAATTCAAATGATTTTGCGATTATGAATGCGATTAAATTAGCGGCTGACACAGCACGGTCTGGTATTATTAATGAAATTAAAGACAATTTAGCAAAAGCTGATTTACCTAGCTTGTCGAGTGTCGCTTTGAATAAAATAAAAGAGTTTTCTCCTTTTAATAAATCACCATTAGCTGAAGATGAAGAAAGTAATTGAATTAGAAACTGGAAAAATAAATCTAAAAGTAAATCAAATTAGCGATTTTCAATTAGAAGATTTATTTGATTTTGCGGCTCGGAATAATCCAAAGCGGGGATTTTTATTTTTGAGTAAAGTCTTAGGAAAGCATTATCCAAGTACTCCGAGTAATATATTAAAAATACATAATTACTTAGCTAATAAATTAATTGATTTAAATCATAATATTAAAGATAAAAATACTTTATTTATTGGTATGGCTGAAACCGCAATTGGGCTTGGGCAAGGTATTTATGAAAGTTTCATTAATCAAAGCAAAAGTATTAATAGTTTATTTGTGCATACTACTAGATACTTTTTAGATAATTATAAATTTATACCTTTTGCCGAAGAGCATAGTCATGCACCCGAATTATTTTTGTATTATCCAGTTAAATCTTTATTCCAAAAACAATTTGTAGAAGCCAAATATTTAGTTTTAATTGATGATGAAATTAGTACTGGTCAGACTTTTATTAATTTGATTCAGGCTTATATTCAGTTAAACCCAAATTTAGAAAAAGTTTATATAATTAGTATTCTCAATTTTTTAACGGAACAAAGAAAAAAAGAAATAATTAATACTTTTGAGAATTTAGAAATTGATTTTATAAACTGTTTAGAAGCTAATTTTACTTTTGAAACCAATACTAATTATATATTTAATAATTTACCAGCTACTCAAAATACCAGAAAATGTCAAGAAAAAAACTTATTATTAAATACTGGCAGATTAGGAATTAATGAGAGCTTGAATTATGATTTTAGTGAAGTTTTTAATTATATACAAAAAGATAAATCAATATTAATTTTGGGTACTGGTGAATTTATGCATTTGCCTTTTAAATTAGGTTTTGAATTAGAAAAATTAAATTATAAAGTTAAAGTGCAATCAACTACTCGTTCACCAATTTTATTGGGTAATGGTATTAAAAGTATTTTAAAATTTTCGGATAATTATAATGAAGGAATTGACAATTTTTTATACAATGTTTCAGCTAATCAGTATGATCAAGTTTTATTATGCTATGAAACACCATTCAATGAGAGTTTAAATTATTTAAGTAAAATCCTAAAAACTACTTTAAATATTGAATTTACTAATAATAAAATTATGATTTCAAAGCCTAAAATATAAACTGTTAATTTTATTAATTTGTATTAAAATAGAAAACAATTTCTTATACTTTTTGTAGAAATAATGCCTTATTTAATTTTTATATTTACTTTTGGTTTAATATCATTTCCTAGTTTTGCCTATGAGAGAGACAATTTAGAAAATGAAAACCCCTCTATAATGACTGATGAATATATTAACTCGCCTGATATTGAAAGAGAAAGGTATTTAAATAATCTAATTCAAAAAGGAATTCAGGCTCATAAAAGAAAAGATTTTAATCAAGCAATTAGTTTTTATACTCAAGCAATTGGTCGTGAACAGAATTCTTCGGATTTATTTTTTAATCGTGGTTTAGCTAAAAGTGAGGGTGGTTACCCAGAAGAAGCTGCCAGAGATTTTACACAAGCTATCAAATTAAATCCAGATAATGATGCGGCTTATTTCAATCGTGGAATTGTTGAATCTGAGATGAAAGCGTATGGGCAAGCCTTAAGAGACTTTGATAAAACAATTTCTTTAGTACCAGGTGATGCCAAAGCTTTGTATAATAGGGCTTTAACCAAATATGCTTTAAATGATATAAAAGGTGCTTTGGCTGACGCTCAAAAATCTCGAAAATTTTATACGGCTTTAAGAAAAAGAAGAGAAGTAGCTGAAATTACTAGCTTTATTAATTCAATTCAAAACCCAGAAATTCAATATCAATACGAAGAAAGACCCCCAGAAATGTATTATCCACAGCCTCGCAGATTATTTGGTCCTCAGAATTATTAAACTTTCCTCAATAGATTTTAAGCCCCCCTTTTGTTTTAACCGAAATTATATTATTTGCAAAAGTCAAATTACGATTTGATTTCTTTCAGTTCATTTTTGCAGAGTTTTTCAATAAATTCATCTAATAGTTCTTTGTCAAAGGTAAATTGCTTCAAGCGTGGCAAATCAACAAAAAAACAAAACAAATCTCTTAAGCCCATAGTCTTTTTCAACTGTTGCATTGACTGTGAAATATTTTCTCGTGTGAAATCTTCAAATCGATCAAGAATATATTCCAAATCTTTTATTGAGACCTGTTTTTTAAGTAAGTTTTTTACAATATAAAACAAATTTTCAAAATCAAATACTTCAGAATTACGATAAATATTTTTAACATCTACATAATCAAGTAAATTACATAAATCTTCACGCAAAAAAAGCTCATCAATATGCTCAAAAACGGTTTCTTTTAATTTTAAAATAATAAATTCAGTAGCCGTAAAACTATTCAGAGAACAATCAAAGTCTAAATCAATCCAATAAACTTGATTATTTTCATCTTTTATCAAGCTGCTTTCTGAGTAAGTGTTTTCTGTTTCTAGTTTATTTTCATTTTTTTCTAGCTCCTTTATAAAATTCTCCATAGATTTATTTTTTAAATTTAATTCTTGGTTTTTGTTTTGTATAAAACTTTCCCACTCATCAATATGAATGGCTTTTTTGCCTAAATAAACTTTACTACGGAAAACTTCTTTTTCTCTTATCAAAATACAAAATTCATTATCTTTTAAATTTGAGTTGTCAATTGAATTTACGCTGGGTAAAATAAAACCAAAAGTTAAAGTTAAGTGTTTTCTCAATTTGCCAATTTGCTCTATAAAAGCTAGTCCACCATCTTTGAAAATAATATCGACTAAATTTCCAGAAAACTGAATTCTTAAAATTTCAACTCTCAAAAGCGGATACATCTCATCAATAGTATCTTTTGATTTTCTCTTTAGGTTTAATAATTTACTAAAAACAGACTTTAAATTTTCAAGGTCTAAGAGCATAATCTAAGTTTTCTTAATCACAATAATATTTTATTCCCTAATATTTCTTCACTTTTAAACTTTCACTTTAAGCCAAGCCTTTTGAGAGTATAATACTGCCTTGAAAAAAGAATAGAAGAGCATTTTTTAATCGGTAAATAATATTTTAAT
>CANLFK010000042.1 GCA_947489925.1 Candidatus Caenarcanales bacterium | reverse complement strand
CAGAAATATTTGCAAGTCCACGCTCATCATAAATTAAAGTCAATTGGTTTAAAGTGAGAATAAAAACTATTAATGTCTTTTAAAATCCCCTGTCTCTAACTAAAAGAAAAAGAGGATTAACAGACAATTAATTATGTTTTTTGTCTTTTTTGTCGGAATCCACAGTGTGTGGAACTTGAGGAAGAACTGGAGTCTTTTTGGTTGGAGCTGAAGAAGTAGTTTGTTGTGACTTTACGATTCCGGGTTTAATGGGGGGTGTTATTGGATGTTTAGCACCAACTACTGTACCTCTATATCTTTGTAATAGAGCTTCTGCATTGACTAGAGAAACTGTTTCTGCTGAACAACTTTGAGTTAGCACTTCATTCTCTGATGTAACTTTATATGTTTTGAGCATGGAGTTTTATGTTAAGAGGATATAAAATATAATATTATCAAACAAAGATCTTTTTTATGTCTTATCAAATTTCTAATACAAAGATTTTATCTCTAAAAGATTATTTATCTAATGAAGAAAGAAATAAATTGTTTCATTATTTTCTCTCCAACGAAAAAGATTTTATTAAGGGTAATGATATTCCTTTTGATATTCATTTTAATTATTTCTTTGATGAAAAAGTTTTTGATTTGTTTTTTGAAAGATTTAACAGTCTAAATTTGCAGAAATTAATAAAAGAAGAATTTGATTATGTTTTTAACTGGGATAACTTATTAAGCAGATTTCCAAAAAATGAATTATTAAAAGTCTGGGCTTTTCAAGATAATGTAGAAATAAAAGAACATCTTGATAATTTAGATGAACATGAAAAAGAAACTACAGAGAGAAGAATAAGCTTAATGTATTCTATGTTTAAATCCCCTAAAAACTTTTCTGGTGGTGATTTTATAAGTAGGGATAAATATACAAATGAAAATAATGAATTTATTAAAGATAATTATCCAGCGGAAGGGACAAAAATAGAATTAGAAGACAATACTTTAACCATATTTGATGCCGCTTATCCTCATCAACTAACAAAAATAATTAATCAAAATAAGTCTTTTGAAAATTCTCTGTTTTTGGTGTTTTTCCAGATTTTTTAAACTTTAGCTAAATTTAATTTCTCAACTTCTTTTTTATGATAATTAGAAAATCCTTTATGAATGTTTCCAAAGCCGCCAGAACACCATAAAAGTAAAGCTGATATAAATTGCAAAGTTAAACCGAAGCCTGGCTGATTAAATCCTTTATCCGCAATAGCTGATGCCAAGGAAAAAGCACCACCATTAGCCAGCAAAGCCAAGGATAGTCCTCCATTAACTCTTAGCATACTGGGATTTAATGCTGTTAGAACTGAAGAAATACCAGATAAAAAGCGAGCTGTATTAGTTAATCCATCAGCGGTAGTTAAAGCAGTTGTACCTATTATATTTTGATTAGTTAAACCATTTAAACTGGAATTTCCTCCAGCAGTTACACTACTATTTTTAGGTGCAAAAGCATTTATGCCTAGTGTAAAAAAAGCAGTTAAAGCCGAAGCAAATATGGATAGTCGTACCATCACATTAACAGCGTTCATTCCAGCTGGAAACATTCCTCCAGACCACCTTAACCCATATGATGTTGAGATTCTTTCAAAATTAGTTAATGATCTTCCAAGTGCTTTTTCCTTTTTTCCAATATCTTTTTTAAGCTCCGTCTCAACAGCCTCATTCCTTCCAAAGATAGTAGCCTGAGACTTTGTTGGATCAATAAGTTTTTGAGCTAATTCTTTTAAAGCATTTTTACAAGCTAGTATTTCCATTTTAGCTTGTTTCCAAAAAGTTTCTGGATAAGATTTTAAATTCAAATCATGATGGTTTTTAGCCCCTCCAGACCATATTTTATTAAAATCATGTTCTGTATAAACTATTGAAAGCCATTTATTGTCAAACTCTCCATGTTCATTTTTTGTAAAGCTACAGGCTTTCGCTAAAACTGGAATTGTGGCTAAAAAGCTAAATGACATAATAAAGTTATAAACAGAATTACCATAAAACTGAATCCAAGACTTTGTTTCCAAATTAGATTTATTAATTTCGGCTTCTTGTTTATATAATTCTTGCAATTCAGCTTTAATTTTATTTTTCTCTTCAGATGAAACTTTTGCGTCTTTTAATTTATCCTCTCTTATTTCAATTTGCTCATTAATTGCCCTTAAAGCCACTCCATTATCCAAAGATTTTTTATTATTAGGACCAGCAATAAATTGATTAGCTAAAGCCAAAAGTCCATAAGTTACAACTCGTCCTGGTGAAGGCGTTAAAAAAGCAATAGCCAGATTAATAAAAGTAATTGCCTGAAATAAAGGATCATAAGCATAAGCTAATTTGGTAACAATATCCGCCCAAAAAGGATTATCTGGTAATTTGGCATTTGGTGTGCTAACCCAATTTTTAAACAAAAGAGCTGGCAAAGCAGGTAAACCAAAGGCAATTAAACCGACAGGCAATAGTTTCTGTATTGGATTTGCCCCACTTTCTTCGGCTGGAGCTAATAAAAACTTTCCAAATATCTTGGCATTCTGAATAAAGTTAGGTCTTTCCATAGCCAAGCTTGTACTTTTACTAGTAACTACTTTTGGTTTTAAATTTGCTTGAATTCCAGCGACCATTGAAATTTGTAAATTAGAAAGATTATTAAGAGTTTCTTCTTATTTAAAGCCATTAATGACCTTTTTGAAGATATTAAATTAAATTTTGTATTAAAGTTTTTCTGCTTTTACAGGAAAAGACAAAGCCTAGCCAATAAAAGCTATTTAATCTGTATTTAGTAAATTATTATTAAAGGGTTATATTTATTATTCTATAACATTTTGCCAATCTTTTCTTAACAAATTTACATATTTCTCGCAAATATTAAGAAAAAATTATATTTCACCCAAAACCAAAGAGGTATTATGTCCACCAAAGCCAAGTGAATTAATCATTGCATATTTAATATGTTTACCTTCTCTGGTGGTATTTGGTACATAATCTAAATCACATTCTGGGTCTGGTTTATGATAATTAATAGTTGGTGGTACTTGTTTAGTTTGCAAGGTTTTAACACTAGACAAAACACCCATTGGGCCAGCCGCTCCAATCATATGCCCAGTCATAGACTTTGTACTATTTACCCATAGTTTTTTAGCATGATCACCAAAAGTTAATTTGATGGCGGCCGTTTCTCTGGCATCATTTAGCGGAGTTGAAGTTCCATGTGCATGAATATAAAAAAGGTCTTCTTTATTTAAGCCAGCCCGTTTAATGGCTTCTTTCATAGCTCTGGCGGCACCTTCTCCTGTTTCGTGGGGAGCAGTTATATGATAAGCATC
Organism: Candidatus Caenarcanales bacterium; assembly: GCA_947489925.1. Classification (GTDB taxonomy): domain Bacteria; phylum Cyanobacteriota; class Vampirovibrionia; order Caenarcaniphilales; family Caenarcanaceae; genus JAAFJH01. The sequence continues at coordinate 10,651 of CANLFK010000042.1, read as the reverse complement.
ACAAGTTCCAGCTCCGCCCAGTATTTCAGCATAAATTTTTGCTCCTCTCTTTTTAGCGGCTTCATATTCTTCGAGCGTAAACATAATTGATCCTTCAGACATAATAAAACCATCACGATCAGCCGAAAAAGGACAACAGGCTTCTGCTGCTGGCACATTTCTGCGAGATAAAGCCCTCATATTATAAAAAGAAGTAACAGCCAAAGGCATTAAGCAAGCTTCAGTTCCACCAGCTACTATTGCGTCAGAAAGGCCAAATTTAATATTATAAAAAGCATCAAGCAAAGCATCTAAGCCACTTGCACAAGCTGTTGATTCACTTTTTGCTTGTCCTTTTAAACCAAATTCAATACCTACTTGTCCGGCTGGAGCATTGGGCATTAATCTAATAATTGAACGAACACCAACTCTTTTCGGACCCAAATTAATTAATTTATAAATATCATCACTGGTAGTCGAAATTCCGCCAATGCCAGTTCCCACAAAAATACCTATTCTTTCGCTGTTTAATTCGCCTTTTTCAATTGCTTTAGATAATCCTGAATCTTCAATTGCTATTTTGGAAGCGGCTACACAAAATAAAGAAACTCGATCCATATCTTTAGACATTGAATCAGCCTTGCTTTGAGGGAAATAATTTTGAATAGAAAAATCAGTTATTTCGCCAGCAATTTTTGCTTCCATATTGAAATCGGTTGGATTGAACAAAGAAATATTTTTGATTCCACTAACTCCACCGATTAAATTATTCCAAATATTGTTAATGTCTTCTCCTAAAGGAGTGATTCCACCAATGCCAGTTATTACAACTCTTCTATTCATAAAAAACTTTCCTTCATATTTTTGTCTATTTTAGCTGATTTTTAATTAATTTTAAGTTTTTATTTGTATTTTTTATTATTTGGGTACTGAAAGCCAAGTCAAACACTTTTTGAGTAAATCATCAGTATTTATATTATCTTCATTGTTTGCTTTGAGAGCTTTATCTATATTAATTTGTGAATAACCCAAAGAGTTTAAAATGCTGCTTATTTCAGCGAATTGACCAATATCTAATATATCACCAGCATTTAATCTTAAAGATTTTTGCGAAATTATTTCTAATTCTAAGACTTTGGGCTTTAATTCAAAAATGACTCTTTCGGCGGTTTTTTTACCAATGCCGGGGGCGGCTGATAAAGTTGTCGGATTTTCTTCGATAATGGCTTTAGTAATTTGGCTAGGATTTATTGAGTCAATTAAAGCTAAAGCAGATTTTGCACCAATGCCTTTAACGGAAGAAATTAATTCAAATAATTGTTTTTCCCAATCTTCCAAAAAACCATAAATTTTAATATTTTCTTGCGAGACATTTAAAACTGTATAAATTTTATACTCTTGACCAATTTCGGCTTTAGTCCAAGCATTGTAGCTAAGGTAAATTAAAAAACCAAAACCTTGCACATTAATAAAAGCAGAATTTGGATTAAATATTTTAGAGTCAATAAAACCAATTAAAAAAGCTAACATTATTTTAGGGCAACCTATTACGCAAAAGAGGAAGTTGAGAGATTATTAATTATTTTAAAGTATAATTATAAAAACAAGACTTTTTAAATAAGATAAAATGCTACTTTCAGCAAAATTACAGGAAAAAATATTTAAAGAAGTTTTTGAATTAGGAGAAATTGCTAAATATAATCCTCGAGATCGCCAAATATATGAAGACAGCCTGAAAGCCAAAAGAGACTGGCAAAATAGCTTAGATACATCTTTTGAGAAGGGAATAAAAAAGGGAATTAAAAAAGGAATAAAAAAGGGAATTAAAGAAGGGATAGAAAAGGGAATAGAAAAAGGCAAATTAGAAGGTAAATTGGAAATGGCTAAAAATATGTTGAATTTAAGAATAGATATAAATTTAATAATGCAAGCTACCAGCTTATCAAAAAACGAAATTGAAAATTTATTAAATTAAAACCCTAAATAAATTAAACTTACTTTACAATTTTTTGAGCTTTTCAGAAAAAAACAATAATTAATGCCCAAAAGTTTAATTTTAAGATCTATTAAAAGCTGGTTCTTGAAAGATTCAGAGTTGAAAAACCAAAAAGAAAATCAAGAGCATGAAACCCATTCGTGGTGGCAAGTTATGTGCTTGACGGGTGTTGATTATTTTTCGACGCTTGGTTATCAGCCAAGTATTGCTTTTTTGGCGGCTGGAGCTTTATCGCCAATTGCCACTTTCATTTTAGTTTTAATTACTTTATTTGGTGCTTATCCAGTTTATAAGCGAGTTGCCAAGCATAGCCCTGATGGTCGAGGAAGTATTTCTATTCTCGAAAATCTATTTCCCCGCTGGAAAGGCAAAGCAATTGTACTTTTACTTTTAGGTTTTGCCGCTACGGATTTTATTATTACAATGACTTTATCAGCGGCAGACTCTACGGCTCATATTATTGAAAATCCTTTTGTGCCAGCCTTTTTGCATCATAAAATAATAATTACTTTGATTTTGCTTTTAGTATTAGGTTTCATTTTTATGCGTGGAATGAGAGAAGCCATTAATATTGCGGTTTTTACAGTTTTTATTTATTTGTTTTTAAATATAATTGTTATTGTCAAAGGTATTTTAATTATTGCTGATAATCTGCATTTAATCAGTCAATGGCAAAATTTAATTTGGCAATCTAATCATCAAAATCCTTTTATAATTATAGGTTTGGCTTTGATTTTATTTCCTAAGTTAGCTTTAGGATTATCTGGTTTTGAAACTGGCGTCGCTGTTATGCCTTTGGTTGCTGGCAAAGATGAAGAGCAAAAAGTAAAAAATACAGGCAAATTACTTTTAACAGCCGCTTTAATTATGAGTGTTTTATTAATTGCAAGTAGTTTTATTACAGCTTTATTAATTGATCCCAAAGAGTTTGCCGCTGGTGGAGAGGCTAATGGAAGAGCTTTAGCTTATTTGGCTCATAAACATTTAGGTTTAGTTTTTGGTACAGTTTATGACATTAGTACAATTATTATTTTGAGCTTTGCTGGAGCTTCGGCCATGGCTGGCTTATTGAATTTAGTACCTCGTTATTTGCCTCATTATGGAATGGCTCCCAGTTGGGCTAAAGCTTCTAAGCCATTAGTTTTTGTTTTTACCATTATTTCTTTTTTAGTAACTATTTGGTTCCAAGCTGATGTTGATGCTCAGGGCGGGGCATATGCTACAGGAGTTTTAGTCTTAATGACTTCAGCCGCTCTTTCTGTCACTATTATTCACTGGAAAGATAAATTAAAATGGCCTTTTTTATTAATTACTTTAGTTTTTGTTTATACAACAATTTTAAATATCTTTGAAAAACCAGACGGAATAAGAATTGCAACTTTCTTTATTGCTTTAACCGTTATGACTTCACTTATTTCACGAGCCATGAGATCAACTGAATTAAGAATAAGTAATGTTTATTTAGACAAAGAAGCGGAATCTTTAATTAAAAATGATCATGATCAAATAATTAGAATTGTCGCACACAGACCAGATAATGGCTCAATTGAAGAATATGATTTTAAAGATAATCAAGCCCGTGAATTACATCATTTAGGCAAAGACGAACAATTACTTTTCATTGAGGTTTTATTGGGTGATGCTTCAGACTTTGATGCTCCGCTTTATGTTAAAGGAATACAAGTTGGTAAGCATAAAATTTTAAGGTCTCATAGCCCAGCGGTTTCTAATGCAATTGCGGCACTTTTAATTTATATTGGTGAAAAGACTGGTAAATTACCACATGCTTATTTTGGTTGGACTGAAGGAAATCCATTAGGTTATTTATTTAGATATATTTTTCTGGGAGAAGGAGATGTTGCACCAATGGCAAGAGAAGTATTAAGACAAAGAATACCTAATCCCAAAAAAAGACCTTATATTCATGTTAGTTAATTCATAAATCAAATTGTTTGTATGGCTTGTTTTAATGTATTTGTCATAGTTAAATAATTTTCTGCTGTTGCCAAAGCTTGACGCCAATGAGCTGCTCCTTCAAGACCAGAAACATATTTGCTTAAATGTCTTTTCAAAGCCTGAATACCCTTTTCACCTTTATCTTCATAAGCTAATTCGATGTGTATCAGAGCTGTTTCTAATTTCTCTCGGTGGCTTATTTCTTCATAAGTTTCAGCTAATAAATGTTTAACGGTTTGCAAAATAATCCATGGATTTCCAATACAAGCTCTGGCAATAGCAACTCCATGACAAGCTGTTTGCTCTAATGCCATTTTTGCTTTTTCAGCCGAATTAATATCTCCATTGGCAAAAACTGGTATATCAAGTGCATTATTAACTTTTGCAATATAATCCCAGTCAGCAGTTCCAGTATATGATTGTGCTCGAGTTCGCCCATGCAAAGTTAAAGAACTAATACCAGCATCTTGTAACTTTAAAGCAAAATCAATAATATTTTTATTTTGTTCATTCCAGCCTAGGCGAGTTTTGACACTAACAGGGATTTTAACTGATTTTTTGACCTCTCTAACAATTTCTTCGGCTAGACAAGGTTCTTTCATTAAAGCCGCTCCATCTTTGCCATTAACAATTTTAGGAACTGGGCAACCCATATTAATATCAATGCCAGCCGCTCCAGCATTTTCAGCAATTTTAGCGGCAGTTGCCATCGTAGCTGGTTCATGACCAAATAATTGAATTATTACTTTTTCTTTTTCATCATCACTTAATCTCATGCGGGCTGGATTAGTTTGATACAAAATACCTTTACTCGAAATCATTTCGGTAGAAAGCCTGACATGCTGACTATAAGAACCCAAAACATATCTAATTAAACGACGAAAAACTAAATCAGTAACTCCAGCCATAGGCGGAATATAAATTTTTGCTAGTTTGTTTTTGGTACTTTTTTCAAGCATAATAAAAATAATTTCTGATGATTTTGTTTAATTAATTTATAAATCAGTTTCCCACTCTCGATCAATTAAATGATTATATTCTTCTAGCGAAATTGCCCTCACTTTAGTTGTCATTCTTTGTACGGCTAATTGTTTGACTTCTACTTCTACTTTATATTGTTGCCAAGTTCTTTCAATGGCTTCTGCCACGGCATGAATAGTATTTTGGTGAAAAGCTGGCATTACCGATAAAATACATGGACCAGAACCACTTAAAACAGCTCCAATTGCTCCAGCCTCTCGGCAAGCATTTAAAACCTTATTTAAACCTGGTATTAAACTTGATCTTGCGTCTTGATGAAGACTATCGTGCATAGCAATACTAAGTCCTCGCCAATCCCGCTTAACCAGTGAACTAATTAAAAGTGAAGCTCTGCGTAAATTAAAAACAGCATCTTCAAAAGAAACATGCCTAGGTAATACTCTGCGAGCTGATTGAGTTCTGACTTTGACTTCGGGAATACCAACTAAAATTGCAAGATCGTCTGGCCATTCTATTTTTTGTGAATAAACACTTGTTCTTTCTTGAATTGAAAGAGTCATTCCTCCTAAAATAGCAGGAGCAACATTGTCTGGATGACCTTCAATTTCAGTGGCAATTTCAATAGCTTCCGATAATCTTAAATTAGTACCCGAAACTGCCCCCGCCGCTAAAACTCCAGCTACCACAGCGGTTGCACTAGAACCAAGCCCTCTGGCTGAAGGAATATCACTAATAACATTAATATTAATACCAAAATTGTTTTTGTAACCAATACAATCTAAAGTGTGAGCATATGCTTTATAAATTAAATTGTTGCGGATATTCTGATTTAGCGGGAAATTAGCCTTTAATGAAACATGCCCCGGATAATTGTCGGAAACCTTGAAAATGAATTTATTATATAACTGCAAAGCCAAGCCAAAACAATCAAAACCAGGCCCCAAATTAGCTGAAGTAGCGGGAACATCAATGCAATAACAAAAATCTGAATTTGATTGAATCATAAATAAAAAAAGCAAAAATAATTATTCTATATTACTTGATTAAGCCTGATCTATGCTGAAAACAAAAACCTAAATATCGGCTTAATTATTAAAATGGAACATCTCTTCTATATGTTTGCCAATTAGTAGTTTTTCTATTTGCAAAAATTCGATGAGAAGGTAAATTATCGAGGTCTCGAATTGATTGCTTTGTCAAAAGGTCTTCTTGTTGATCGTCTGGTAAAGCTTGAAATGATCTCTGAGCTTCTTTTAAAACTGCTGAGCGTAATTCTGTGGGTAAGGCTTTTAACTCTTCTAAGGCTTTTAAGGCTTCGGGTATTCCTATTGTTTTTTGTCGGAGTTTTAATAGTAGATTCTCAGCTGCTTTTTCATTTATATTAGAAACTGGCGTCAATGATCGAGGCGAAGGTGTATCACGATTTGGCTTGGGCTGAGAATTTTGTCTTGAATATACAGACTTTGGAAAAAAATTAATGATGCTTTTAATCATGAAATCTTAAGTAAATATTAACTTGTTTGCAGAATAAATAAATTACTGTGTTTATTTAGCTTTGTCAAGGAGTTTTCAGATTAGTCAAAAGTTTAATAGACTTAGTATTTTCCGCTCTCTAAAAGTGTTTTCGTGATTGTATAGATTTTGTGTTTAAATTAATTATTTCTTAAGAAAGTCAAAACTGAATTAGCCTTTAAATTATTTTGGGTTTTATTAGTCTTATTTCATTAGAATTATAAAAATAAAATTTTAGTGAGGTTTTGAATTTTGTTTATTGAGCTTTTGTGGGCAACTGGCTCATTCGAGAATTGTAAATTAATTGTGTTTGACAAAGATGGCACAATTGTAAAATTTGATTCGGTTTGGTTAAATATGGCGGCCGCTCGTGCCCAATGGTTAGCGGAACAATTGTCAAAAAACTCATCAGAATTATTTACTTGGCGTAGTCGTTTACTAAGAGCGGCGGGCGTTAATCCTGAAACTGGTGATATTAGCTTAAATGGACCAATTGTAAATTTGAGTTTTGAAAATCAATCTTATTGTTTGGCTTCGGTTATTCATGCTTTAATTCCTGAAAAATATAGCTGGGAGCAATCTTTGAGCTTAACGAATAAGTCGATTGAATGGGCTTTACATCAAAATGATCCAGCTTCTTTGGCCGAACCAATTGATGGAGCATTTGAATTCATAAAACAAATTAAAAAAGAAGTACCAGAAATCAAATTGGCTTTAGTTACTTCCGATTCAACCGATAATGCTGAAAGAACTTTAGCTCGCTTTGGTGTTTTGGACTTGTTTTCAAGTGTCGAAGGCAGTGACATAATTCCAGCAAAACCATCACCCAAGCCATTAGAAAGGGTTTGTAAAAAATTAAATATTCAATTATCTGAAACCATTGTTATTGGAGATGCACCGAATGATATTAGAATGTCTTTGGAAGCAGGAGTAAAGGTTTTATGCCTCGAAGGATTAGCCACCAAAAATGAATTAGAAGCTTTAGGAGCTAGCTCTTTTACAAATTGGCAAGAATTGAAATTTAAAGTAAAACCAAAAGATCAAAAAATAAAAAATAATTCTAAAAATTTAATTTTACGCACTGATGGTGCAAGTCGTGGAAATCCAGGTCCAGCGGCTATTGGTTTTGTGATTTATGAAAAAGAGAATAATAAAGAAAATATAGTTTTCAAATCTGGTGAGGTAATTGGAAATAAAACAAATAATTATGCTGAATACATGGCTTTATTAAAAGGATTAGAAAAAATAATTTCTTTTATGCCAAATAATTTAATAATTGAAATGGACAGCGAATTAATTGTTAAGCAAATTAAAAGAGAATATAAAGTAAAAAATCCAGACTTGCTTGTTTTATTCAATAAAGTTAATGATTTTCTTAAACAAATTGAAAATTATAAAATACAACATATTAGGCGTGAAAAAAATAAAGATGCTGATGCTTTATGCAATTTGGCTTTAGACGCTACTTTAGAATAAAATTCTTTAGATCTTATATTTTTTTGTTTTTTGATAAGTTTTATAATTTAGACATTTCAAGTTTTTGGGCTTTGGAACTAATTATTAATTCTTGTATATATTGTTTTGCTAAGGTTTTATCTTTTTGATCAGACATTAAATCTACTAAGGCTGAAATTTGTTCTTCTAATGTTTCTAAAAGTTTAAATTGTAATTTTGTGTCAGTTTCATTATGTACTTTACTAACTGTATAATGAAAATCTGCAAATGCCGCTACCAAAGGCTGATGAGTTACACATAATACTTGTTGTTTGAAAGCTAATTTGGCTAATTTTTCACCAATTAAACGACTAACTTTTCCACTAGTTCCAGTATCAATTTCATCAAAAATAATAATATTATCAGTACTTAAAATTACTTTGAGCAAAAGCATTATTCTTGATAATTCCCCGCCCGAGACAGCTTTATTTAGAGGTCTTAAAATATCACCCTGATTTGCTCTAAATAAAAATTCAACTTTGTTTAAGCCGTCTGAGTTTAATTGATTATCGCTTAATTTTTGGCAATCTACTTTAAATTCGGCGGCTTTTAAGCTTAAACTTTCTAATTCAATATTTATTTTTTCAGTTAATTCTTTAGCTTTCAATAAGCGATTTGCAGATAGTTTTTCGGCTAAATCTAATAATTCTTTTTTTTGGGAATTTAATTTTTTTTCTTTTGTTTCAAGGTTTAAAGATAAATTTTGTAAATTATTAATTTTATTTTCTAATTCATTTTGTAATTTGATTAATTCGGCTAAGCTTTGCAGTCCATGTTTTCTTCTGATTTTTTGTATTGAATTTGACCTTTGGTTTAGCATATTTAAGTCTTCAATTTCTTGGTCAAAACTTTCTACATAATCTTCTAATTCACTCATAATATCAGTCATTTGCTCTTGCACAACTGATACTTGCTTTGCATAATTACTAAAAGTTTCATCATAACGAGTACATTCTTGTAATTGTCGATAAATTTTGCCAAATTGAGCAGTTGTATTATCTTCGGCTTCATTGAATATAAAAGTGATTTGACTAATTAATTCTTTTATTTGTTCAGCTTTTGATAATTTGTCAATTTTCTTTTTTAAATTAATTTCTTCATTTTCATCTTCTAGTTCTAAAACTTTAATTTCTTCAAACTGAAAATTTAAATAATCTAATTCTTTTTCCCTTTCTCTAAGCAATAAATAATCTTTTTCAATTTCACTTTTTAAATTAAACCATTCAGTATATTTATTTTTATAGTTTTTTCTTAATTGAACTTGCAAAGCTCCATAAAACTCATCGACAAAGTAAAGTTGATTTTTATTTTTTAGCAAATTTTGCTCGGAGCTTTGTCCATGAATTTCAAGTAATAAATCACCTAATTCGGGCATTTGTTTAGCTGAGACCAGAATTCCATTAATACGAACTCGACTATTACCTTTCAGTGAGATTTCACGGCTAATAATAATATTTTCATCAATTTCAGTTTCCAAAACTTCATCTAATTCTTGCTCTAATAACCACTCTCTAACAGCTGAATTAATTGAAAAAGTTCCTTCCAAATAAGCTTTTTCAGCTCCAAGACGGATTAAGTCAGTATTTAATCGAGTGCAAAATAAACCGTCAATCGCTTCTAAAATAATTGACTTCCCAGAGCCAGTTTCGCCCGTTAAAATATTGAGACCATTTCGCAAATTGACACTTAAATCATCAATAATCAGATAATTTTTAATTCTTAATTCTAAAAGCATAAATTTATTATTAAGTTGTTTTAATTAACTTTTATTATGCTCAATTTTTATTATTTATTTGAATTTTATTTAGAATTAATTTATGTGTAAAGACGAAGGAAAAGATAAATTATAGTTTTAATTTTTATTATCATCTGCTGATGACTCTTGTGCTTGATGAATAATATCCATAAAAGCTTTAAAAGCTAAACCAATTGGTAATAAAACCGCCATTTTCAAGCTAGCATCTCCAAGGAGATTATCAAATTTTACTTTCCCTTCAATATTTCTTTTAGCCGTTGTAAAACTCGGCAGTCCCACTATATTTCGTAAACCCCAGCCTCCAGCTTTAATTAATGGATTTGAAAATTCTGTTTGCATAAACTTGGCATGATTATCCAGATGATCCGCCAAAGAAGAGTTTTTATTATTTTTAGATATTTCATTTAAGTCTTTTACTTTGCTTTCTGGAAGCTTAGCTGCAATTGCAAAATGATTAATTGTTTTACTGATAAACTTACCAAATTTATTGTCAGCGTCTAAATGACTAATTAAAAATATTTTTTTGCCAATTACTAAGCTTAAAATCAAAAATAAAGAAATACTTTTAGCCAGTAAAGCACTTGGACTCCATGGAAAAATCTGGTGCTTACATTTATTATCATTTTTTGAATCGTCTTCATCTGGAGCATTTAAAAGTTTGCAAACTGTTTTGTCAATAAAATGTTCAAGCTTAATAAATAAACTTCCGCCAATAATACCAGCCAAAGCCGAAATAGGAATTAATAAAGAATTGTGAAGTTTGAATTTTTTATGTGTCATTTCCCAAAAGGTATAAGCCAGCAAAGCTTTTTCTAAAATACCTTGCACAAAAATTTGTTTTAAATCTTGCCAAAAATCATTGCTCTCTGCACTTGGACTTGTATTATTAGCTGTGCTTGGTTTATTAGTAAGAATTGGCTGAATAGCATTATTATTTTGAGAATAATTAAAACTATTAGCTGTTGTTCTTTGAAAAC
>CANLFK010000041.1 GCA_947489925.1 Candidatus Caenarcanales bacterium | reverse complement strand
GAAATAATATTAAAAGTTTAAAATTATGCAAAAAATGTGGGCTATTTATGCCTGTTTAATCTTATTTTCACTTATTTGCTTAACTTTAAGTATTTTAGCTTTTATTTTAATTTTCAATTTAAGCAAAATTAAAGCCAATTTAAAACAAGTTCAATTTCAATCTGATGAGCTTTATTTACAAGTTTTGAAAGCCCAAAAAGAAATGCCAAATGAAATTACAATTGACTGGACTAAAATATTATTAGATTCGGGTTTATTAGTTAAATTATTGGAAATCGCTTTATTGTTTTCAGGTGGCGGTTTCACTAAAGCCAAAATATTAAAAGTCTTTTTAAATAAATAATAGACTGTTTAACCCATCTAAATGCTTTCTTTTACTTTTGCTCTAATGAGTTCAAGCGATTCAATCAGATTTTCTTTTTGTTTATCATTCAAAACATTCATCAAAGAATTTACTTCTTCAAAATAAGGTTTTTCAATTTTTTCAATTAATAATAATCCAGCTTTAGTTAAATTAATACAGTTAAATCTTCGGTCGTCTTTCCTCATTGTGCGAGTTAAATAATCCGCTTTTTCAAGCTTGTCGATAAGTCCTACAATATTTGATTTGCTCATTACTAATTTATCGCTCAAATCTTGCTGGCTTAAACCATCTGGCTCAAAAGAATTTAAGGTTAATAAAATATTCCATTGTGAATCAGTTAATTTAAAAGCTGAAAAAAATTTCTCAGACAATTTGCTGAGCAGCGTATTAGTAATTACAAAATTTAATAATGCCTCATGGTTTTTTGACTGCACAGGGCTTTTCAATTTTAATTCTTCATGTATTTTCATTTTTGTAATTATTAAACTGTTTAAGTCTTAACTATTGTAATTCAAGTTAAGAAAATTTAAACAGGCAATAACTTAAGTTCAGCACATAAACCCTTAAGATAAGCTAGTGGGGTTTTCTTTTGTGAGTTTTTAGGAAAAGTAATTGTATTGATTTCTTAACTAATAAAGGTTTTGGCATGAATTTAAATATTAATGGTCGCTCATTTAATAATCAGGCTGGCTTAACAAATAATAAACAAACTGAAAGCGGACAGCAAAATATAGCTCAGGGTCAGCAAATGTTTAAAGCCGCAGGTGGTTTAGCTGCCGCCGAACTTGCCCGCTTAAACGCTGGTGATGGTTTTAATATACCAACTAATCAAACCAATTCTAATGGTGGTGCTTTGACAATGGGGGATAATGGGCAAGGCATGATTGGTCAACAAGGAATTAATCAAAATCAAGTTATGATCGGTTTTTCTGGTGGTCCAGTTACTTATATTCAAGGTCGCACTCAACCACCTCCACCACCGCCACAACCACCAACTCCAGATCCACCAGTAACACAACCACCAGTAACACAACCACCAGTTATTACAATACCACCAACAACCTTACCACCACAGGTTGATCCTGGATTAACTTGGCCTTGTAGAGATAGTACTGGTCAAGTTGTTTATACACATATTGAATATGACAGAAATACCGCCTTCGTGCTAGATGCCCAAAATAACAAAGCTTACTTTAATATTCAGGAATTTAATACTTTAGCCGCCACTAAATTCGGAGGATTTCCGCCAAATGGACAGGCTGGAGTGCTTGCTTTAATAAACAGTGGGGAATTACAACAAATACCAACTGGAGAAAATGGATTACCTGCATTAGGCAGACCCCCAGACCCAGCAATTGAAGGCTTAGATTATACTTTGGCTTAAGGAGAGACTTTTTATTATTATGATTAATCAAAATTGTGAAGAAAAGACTGAAAGCTTATTTTGGAAATTTACAAATTATAAAATCTTTGTGCATTTAGCGGCTTTCAGGGATCCAGAAATTATACCAACCATTAAAAACGCAATTGAAAAAGCTGATAATCCAGAAAATATAAGTTTTGGAGTTGTTTGGCAAGCTTTAGATGAAGATATTGAAATTACGGAAGAATTAAAAAAATTACCTTGCAAAATACTCGAAATTGATGCAAAACAGTCTTTGGGTGTTTGTTGGGCAAGGTCTTTAGGGCAAAAATTACTTTATGATGAAGATTTTATTTTGCAATTAGATAGTCATCATCGTTTTGAACAAGGCTGGGACAGCTTATTATTTGAACTTTTAGCTCAATGTGAAAGCCCTAAACCAATTCTTTCATCTTATGTGCCTCAATATACACCGCCTAATAATATTTCAGCTAACAAAGCAATTAATAGTATGTCAGCCAGTAAGTTTGATGATAATGGTATTTTAAATTTAATTGCGGCAGAAAGTATTGCCCAGTGTAAAGAACCTCAACTAGGTATGTTTTTGGCTGGGGGATTCATTTTTGCACGCAGAGAATTTTATTTGGACATTCCTTATGATCCATTTATATATTTTCAGGGCGAAGAAATTATGCTCTCCGTTCGAGCTTGGACAAATGGCTGGGATATTTTCCATCCGCACAAAGCCATACTTTATCATTATTATACTCGTAAAAATGCAGTCAGACACTGGGAACTTGATTCTGAATGGTATAGATTAGAACAAAGATCTCGCTTGCGTATTAAAAAATTGCTTGAAAGAGATTTAAACTCAACCGAAAATCTGGAAATTTATGGATTAGGAACACAAAGAACTTTAGAAGAATATCAAGAATTTGCTGGTATTAATTTTGCTAAAAAAGAAATATTTGAAAATGCTCATAAAGGTTTACCTAATTTAGCAAAATTAAATGTTTAAAAGAAGTGGATTTTTTTGGTGATATAGTTTATAATTGTTAGTTATTGATAACTTTGGCATTATTTAAATCTTTGTCTAAAAGTAAAAAAAGCAATTCTAATCCTAATGAAGAAAAAAAGACTGCTTTAAATAAAGTAGAAAAGTCTTTAAAAAAGTCAATGCCAAAATTACAAACTGATAAAACAACAGTTAAAGAGAAGAAAATCTCTGTTGATGAAAATAAAAAAGTAAAAGAATCTTCTTCGGTTAAGTCAAAAAAATCAGTTAGCACTGAAGAAATTTTAGCTTCAGAATTGAATCTTAAAAACAAGAGGGGTAGAAAGAAAAACGCTGAAATATTAGAAAAATCACCAGTTAAAGAAAGTAAGCCAAAAGAAACTATCAACGCAGACAAAAAAGATTTAAAGATTGCTCTTTTAAAAAAACTAAAAGGTAAAAAAGAAAAAACTAAGCCGATTAAGAATTCGGTAGAAGATATAGATGATGATTTTCCAGCGACGCCAGAAGATCTTGAAGATGCTATAGCTGATGTTTTTTCTGGAATAACAACTACTGGTGAAGAAACTGATGAGTCTTTTCCTTTGAATTTAGATGAGCCTATTCTCAAAAGACGCCCCGGAAGACCGCCAAAGAATAAAGATGCTGTCTCTTCAGTGGAAAGTATTAAATTTCCTTCTACTAGAGTTCGTATTCCTCGAAAAGTGGATACCAGACCTAAAAAACCACTTAGTGATACATTGCCTGGTACTAATTTGGCTTCTTTCTTTTCTTCGGAAGTATTAATAAATGGTTCGAATCCTTCATTGGCTGATTTAGGAACAAAAGAGATTGTAAATATTGTCCCCGAAACTGATGAATCTGAAGAAGAGGAAGTAAGACCATCTTGGCAACCGAGGAATTGGGTTACTTCGGAAGGCGAAAGATTAGTTATAAAAGGTAATGAATTAGTAAAAGAAGAAAGATTTGGTAGTTTAGATATTGAGTCTACATATGGAGTAATTGCTCCAGATCAAGTTGATGAAGTAATTCGTAAAATTCGTGAAGCTTATAAGAAAAAAACTATACCTAAAAAGCCAAATTAAATTTTAGACTATAAATAATTATGGATAGAAATGAAGTTAGGGAAAATTATTGGCAGAAATTAATATGTTTATTATTTGTAATATTAATTTGTATTTTTTGTTTTAGTTTCAAGGCTGTGGCAAAGCAAAGTGAAATGATTGAGAAATTGATTTTGTCTAGTAAAAATTGTTATCCAAATTATTATTTTTCGGAAAATGAAATAAAAAAGAAAGTTTATCAGGCTACTTATACTGATTTTGGGGCAATTGGTTTTTTAAAAGAAAGCCAGAATTTATATTTAATTCCAGTTAATCAGTGTGTGATGCGAGGAAATAAAAATTATTATAAAACAGAAAATCAGCAGTTTTTAAAAACTATTAAGGTTAAAACTATTATTAATACTGATTTTTTAGCTAATTCATTAGTAGAAGGAAAATTATTTGGTTTTAATTATTTATTTACACCAATTTATCCAGTTTCTTATCTCAAGGGTGAGAGTGTTATTTCATTATCTAATATTTTTAATAATTTAAGTTTAATGAATAAAGACGAAAGAGTTTATATTAGTTGTTTAGATGGTAAGCATAAAAGTAGTTTGATTTCGGCTTTAATTCAATTCATTACTGAATATGCTAATTTTCCGACAAAAGTCTGTACAAAAACCAATCAAGCTTTAATTTGGGAACAAGCTGAATTATTTGCAAATACTAAGTTCGGAAATTATAAAATGTCTTCTCAGTATAAAAAGTTTTACTATGATTTTTGTGAATCAGTTTGCAAGCAAAAAAGTGAAGAATTTTTATCTAAGCTTTAGGTTTTAAGTGCAATGAAAGCTTTTAATGCTGATTTTTATTTTCAATTAATTTTTTCGGGCTTGCTGATTGACTTAATTCAATTAAATGTTTTGTAATTACTTTTTTAAGCTCTAAGTCTGCTCTTTTCTCGGTAATACGCAAAGCCTCTTTGAAAGCCTTACTGGCTAAAACTATATTTGTCGAATGCTCTTTAAATTGAGCTAAAGCCTTATATGAAGTACCCAAATTATTTAAAGTAACTGCATATTCAGTTGAGTCGGGCGTATAGTTATTATTTTTATTTAATGGATCAGCTTGGCTAACAATAAAAGTTAAAGATCTTTTGTAGGCGGTAATAGCTGTTTCAAGGTGATGAATTGTATTTGTATATTTTGCCAAGCTCCAAAAGCAACAACCCAAACTATTATAAATTAAAGATTTTTCTTGTAAATCAGAAACTCCATTTAAAGCTTGTTTATATTCACCAGCGGCATTTTGCAAATTATTAAAAGCATCTTCATGCAAAGCTAAACTGCGAAAAGCATTACCAATATTATGATGAATTGAAGATTTTAAGTCCAAAGATAAACTTTCACTAAAAGACTTAATTACTTTCATCAAAATTTGAATAGCCAAATGCAAGGTTAAAACATTAGGACTTGTATCATAAAGCTTTAAATAAGTATTTCCTAAGCTAACATGCACCAAAATGTATTCTAGGGCATATTTATTGGACTGCATTTGAATTGACTTTTTGAAATGTTCAACTGCTTTAATCAAATTATTTTCACGGTCATTAAGCTCAGCTTCCGCTAATTGAAAATAAGCTTTTCCTAAATCATAATTAATTTGAATGCAGGCAGTTTGAGCAAAATTACTCGAATAATTATTTAAAGCTTGGGTTAATAAATCAATGCCTTGCTGAATGCTTTTTAGTTTTTCGGCTTCAGTCAGTTTTTGGCGGGCAAGCATAATATTACTTAAACCAATTAATCTTTGCCAGAAAGCTCTTTTGCCAAGCCCATTAGCACTTTGTAAATTTTCTTCGTATAAAGGTAATATTTTGCTTTGTAATCTTTGTTCAAAACCCATTGAATCAAAATAAGCCGTAACTTTCTCTAAAAAGACCATTAAATGAGTTTCTTGAAAGTTTTCATTATTAATTAAACGAATGGCATAAGTTAAGTTTGGAATCAAAAATAAAGCATTTTCACGGTTTAATTTGTCTTTGTCTTGCAATAAATTAGCGAAAAAATAAATTAACTTTTGCGATAAATGTTTGAAATGCTCGGTATCAATTTTAAATTCAGTAAAAATAAAATCTCTGACTAAAGCATGCACTTTAAAACATGGCTCCTGAAAAGGCTCAAGGCTAAAACGCAAAATTAAACCGCTTTGATTTAAATTATCTAATATCTGAATAGCTTGATTAGAAGATAATTCAAAAACAAATTCAATTAAACCATTTGAAAAGCTTTCAGTCGGCAAATAAGCCGCAAATAATAAAATCTCTTTTTCAACATTATTTAATAATTTAAAGCCCAAAGCCAATACTTTATACAAATTCAATGGAATTCTTCGGTCGCTAGAAACCCGTAAATTTTCAAGGCTTTTCAAAAAATCTTCAAGGTTTAAATCTGGATTTTGCTTGGCTTGAGTTTTAATTGTGTGGCATAAAAGCTTTAAAGCCAGCGGATTACCTTTAATAAATCTTTGCAGCTTAGAAATAGCCATTGGACTTAATTTATTGGCTAAAGGAATTTTCTCTAAAAAGTAATTTTGAATGGAATCGCTTTCTAGCTCAGAAATTTGAATTATATTTTTTTTGAGTGCTGGTTGAGTTTGACAAATAGAGCGAGCAGACAAAGAACTGCTAATTAATAATAATTTAGAAGCGCCCAAATTTAAATTATATAAAATCGCCAAATCTTGGCTAGAAAGCAATTCAATATTTTCTAAAATGATAAAAAATGGCTGATAGACAATAGTTTTAAGGAATATTTGTAAAGTATTTTCCTTAACAGTTAAGGGTGCTAATTTAAGTTGTTCAAGCAAAATCAGCTTTAAACCTTCCTTAAGAGAGCTAATATTTTGATTAAAACTAAAAGAAATAACCGAATAACCTTCATTAAATCTCATTTCACGGGCAAAAAGACTGCTCAAATAAGATTTTCCAATTGATAAATCACCAATTAAAAAGTTTAAATCTCTTTCTTCAAAGGCTCTTTTCAAAATATTTAATTCTTTAAAGCGTAAAATCGGTGTTCCTTTTAGCTCAATTAGCGGGAAATATATGCTTTGATTGACTGGTCTAAAAGGTTCAGCATTTTCAGAAGGTAATTCAGCCAATAATTCACTTGAATTTAAAGCAATAAACCCATCAAAATTCTTTTCTCCCCGATTATTATTTAGCTGATCATTTTGTAAACCTTTAAAAATATTGACTTTAATACCATTATCTTTTTCATCATCACTAAAATCAGCCAAACTTGGATTTTCAATTACAGGTAAATTGCTTTGGTTTTTTTCTCTAATCTGTTTAATTGGAAAAAAACTGCTCTCTTGAGATGGAAATTCTTGATTTTCAAATATTGGCAAAAAGTCTGAATTTGACTCACCTAAAGAATTATTATTCAGATTTTCTTCTTTAATGCTTTTATAAACTTCTTCTAGTGGATCAAAAATTTCGGTTTGATTTGAATTATTAGGTAGTTCAAGTTGATCTTGACTAGAAAATTCAGCCCAAATACTTTTTAATAATTCTTTAAACTTTAAATTACCTTTCGAGCGTGAAAACTCAGACCATAAAATAATAATTAAGGATAAAAGGCAAATTAAGCAAAAGAATAAAATATTAAAAAGAGATGAATTCAAGCTTTTAATGAGGCTAATCCAGATTTGAACCATTCGCTGAACACGAGAATATAAAAATTTATTTTGGCATTTTTTTAGTTAATTTGCTCTATTTATCAAGAAAAGCTTTACTATTTTTGCCTAATTTAATTAAACTAAAGATACTGATTCAATAAATTTACTTTAGGATAAAATCATGAAACAACAATTCATTTACTCAGCTTTACTCATGTTAGCCCTAACTGGTTGCGGAAAAAAACAAGCTCAAAAAAATGATACCGAAGCTCCAAATACTGATAGTTCTGCTACAGCCGAAAATAAAGAAGAAACTGGAACTATTAATGCTCCTTTATCTGAAGAAGCTTTGAAAGCAGTTGAAAGCCAATTAGTAAAAGGTAGCCCAACTGTATTTTTCTTTTTTGCTGATTGGTGTCCAGCTTGTAGAGCTTTTAAACCAACTGTCGAAGAAGTAGAAGCCAAATTTCCAGACATTAAAGTTTTACGAATGAATGTTGATGAGCAAAAAAACTTAGTTAAAGCTCTCAAAGTTAGTTCTATTCCAACTTTATTTTTATTTGATAAAGAAGGTAAATTTATTGAATCAACTAATGGTGGCTTAAGTGCTGAAAAATTAACCGAAGAATTCAAAAAAATCAGTAACCCAACTAATACTGAAACAACTAAAACAGAAGAACCTAAAACCGAAGTTAAAACCACTGAAACTAAAACCAAAACTGAAACTGTCAATCCAGACACAGGCAAAACCGAAGTAAAAACAGAAGCAGTTAAAACAACCGAAACCAAGAAAAAATAGTCAAGAATAGTTTAAAAGCTTTATTTCCCCGTTTTTAATTTAATGATTGAGCGGGGATTTCTATATATTTTCACAAATCAAATTTAATTATTTATGGATCAAGATAAATACGAAGAAATCATTAGATTAAGAAATTCAAAACTTAGCCCAAAGCAAATTGCTCGCAATTTAGGACTAAAACCATTTGAAGTTAATGAAGTGATTAGGGAAATCGCTCAGACAAATAAAAATAATGAAACTGAAATATTAATTAATTGTTTTTGTGATTATAAGTCAGCTAGAAGCTTGCTAGGCTCAGATGATATTCATGGCTCAAATAAATCAGACACGATTAACGGCTTGGCAACGCTTGTCTTAGTCTTTAAGAGCAATTATTCCTATAAGGTTTACACTTACTTAGTTGATTATTGGTGCTTAGGACTTAAGTCTACGGCAGGGCCACGGAAATTAAATGAAATTCAATATAAAGATCTTTTGAGAACTATTTATGAGCCTTACGATCAGCAATATACAATTATTGGTCTAAAAGAAGCTCGTTCTATTATTTTCGGAGGAATTGATTATGCTGATAAGTTGGGTTTCAAACCAGATGCAGACTTTGAGAAAACCGAAAAATATTTAGGAGATAAAAATGATATTATAGAATTAACTTTTGGTCGAAAAGGAAAACCATTTTACATTGCTGGTCCATATGATAACAATAAAAAGATAATTGATACTTTAAGTAAATCAGCTGGGAAAGATAATTTTGATTTTATGATCCCCATGGATGAAAATCTACCTCTCTGAAACTTGCAATTCTAAAAATATTAAATTCATGAATACTCAAACTCAATCAGTAATAGAACAAAATACAGAAAAGTTAATTGATTTAAATATCTTAGAACAAATTAATATACTCTATGATAAACCTTTACTAGAGCTGATTTTTGAAGCACAAACTATTCATAGACAATTTCATGATTTTTCAAAAATTCAATTTTGTACTTTAAGCAGTATTAAAACGGGTGCTTGCCCCGAAAATTGCCATTATTGTCCGCAAAGTGCACATTATAAAACCGCTGTTGAAGCTCATGCTCTCTTGGGAACGACTGAAGTATTAGAACAAGCCAAAGAAGCAAAAAATAATGGTTCAACTCGTTTTTGCATGGGAGCTTCTTGGCGTAATTTACCCGAAGGCAAAGATTTTGAGCAAATTGTCGAACTTATCAAATCGGTTAAAGCTTTAGACCTTGAAGTTTGTTGCACTTTGGGAATGATTACTGAAAATCAAGCTTATAAATTGGCGGAAGCTGGCTTACATACTTATAATCATAATATTGACAATAGCCCTGAATTTTATAAAGAAATAATCTCAACTCGTTCTTTTGATGACAGAATTCAAACTTTAAATAATATTCAAGCCGCTGGTATTAAAGTTTGTAGTGGCGGTATTTTGGGCATGGGAGAAACTAATACCGACCGAAAGAGGTTTTTGGCTGTGTTGGCATCACTTAAGCCTCATTATCCAGACTCAGTGCCAATTAATGCTTTAGTTCCAATTGAAGGAACTCCTTTGGCTGAAAGACCTTTACTTGATCCTTTTGATTTAATTAGAATGGTAGCTATTGCCCGAATTATAATGCCTAAAGCCATGGTCAGACTTTCAGCTGGCAGAAGATCTTTAACTGATGAAGCTCAAGCTTTATGTTTCTTAGCAGGGGCAAATTCTATTCATACTGGCGAGAAATTATTAACAACTCCAAATGCTGGCTTAAACCACGATTATGAATTAATTAGTAAATTAGGCTTAAAGCCTTTGGAAGCTAGTTTATAATGTAAATAAAAAAAGACAAAATTAAAATGAAGTTTTTAGGCTTCAAATTGACTTTGTCTAATATTTATAAAAACTATTTTATCTCAAAAATTAATTAATCTTTGGCTGGTACAGCTTCTTTGGCTTGACTAGTCTTTTGATAAGATTCTTCTAATTCTTCTAAGCTTAAGAAATTATCACTATTTTTATCTACTTTTTTAAAGCGTTTCATTCTAAAAGATAAATTAACTTCGTTTTTGGCTAATTTACCATCTTTGTTAGCGTCATTATTTTTTAATAATTTGGCAGCAGCTTCACTAGGAGACAAGCTTGATATTTCTTCAGCAACATTGTTATTTGATTTAGCCAATGAATTAAGACCAAATAAACCACTTAATGCGATTAAAGAAAAAAGAATTGAGAAATTTTTCATATATTTAGAGAAATTTTTGATTTTAAGGATAGTAAGACATAACATTTTAGCATAAATTAAATTAATATAAAAGTAAAAGATATTAAGAATTTAATGAATAATTAACTGAAAAGCTTCGCTAGTAGTTTGATGCAATTGGGCTTTATAGCCAGCTTTATTTAATTCATTAAGCAAATTTAAACCCATATTTTGATTTGGAACTATCGTAAAAACTGTTGGCCCAGAACCAGAAACTAAACTTTTATAACCTTTTGAATCAATTAAACTTTTTACTTTATCTACCCAAAAGCTCAAAGAAATAGCACTCTCTTCTAAAGAATTAAACAAATATTTACTAATATCGCTTTTGCGAGTTAAAAGAATTTCAATAAATTTTTCAATACTGATTTCTGGTTTAGGAAGAGAATTTGTTTCTTGAATTTGGTCAAAAGTTTGATAAATATCTTTGGCTTTAAGTTCTAAATCGGGTGGTGGGAAAACAATTAAAAAAATCAAATCCTTGGGTTCTGGTAATCTTATTAATTGATCTCCTCGTCCAGTACCGAGCATACAGCCACCAAGCAAAGAGAACGGAATATCAGAGCCTAATTCTCTTGCTAAGTCTAATAAATCCGACTGATTCAAAGGTTCACCCAGTAAATAATTAACCGCAAATAAAGTAGAAGCGGCATTGCTACTTCCGCCAGCTAAGCCACCAGAGACTGGTATTTTTTTTTCAAGCTCAACAAATAAACTTAAATGATCAATGTTTAACTTATTCATTATCAAACGAGCGGCTTTATAAATTAAATTAGTTTTATCCGTTGGAATTAAGCTTTTCTGCGGACTATTAACAATTTGCAATTCAAAGTCTAAAGATTTTTTTTGAGAATCCGAATTTTCTTTTAATTCAAAAGTCAAGCGGTCAAATAAATCAATACTCTGAAAAATTGTTTCAATTTGATGATAATTATCAATTTGTTTTTCGCCAACCTTTAAATACAAATTTATTTTGGCGGAAGCAAAGATTGAAAGACGCTTTGACACCATTTTAGCCCTTTATTAAATTCAAAGCTTTTAAGGTTTTTTCTTGTAATAAAGCCGCAAATAAATAATCATAACATTCGGCATGTATTTTGGCTTTTTCGGGCGAATCTCCCCAAATATAAACTCCATGATCACGCACCAAAACAGCATGAGCTAAAGGATATTGTTTAACTGCTTTACCAACAGCTTCTGCTAAATCGCATTCATGCTCAACATTATCTAAAATTGGTAATATATGAGAGCCAAAATAAGTTCCGCCTTGCAAGCCTTTAAGCATTTCATATTTTTCCAAAAGAATTTCCGTGTATTGAGTTATTTTGGTCAGCATAACTGCATTAATGGAATGACTATGAATTATTGCTTTGGCGGCTGGTCTTTGCTTGAAAATCTGCACAAAAATACTAGTACAAGCCGAAATATTTAAGTTGTCTGGTTTTTCAATGATTTTATAATTAGTATTCTCTGAATTGTCTAGTTTAATCAAGAATAAATCTTCGGGTTGTATTTCTTCTTTTTGAATGCCAGATGGTGCAATTAAAGCTAAATCATTATCTAAACGAATTGTCATTCCGCCTCCAGTACCGCTAACCCAGCCTTTGGCATAAAACAATCTACACATTTTGCAAATTAATTCTTTGCTTTCTTTCATTAGGAAAAGACTTTAAATAAATACAAATATTTTCAAATTATAAACACAAATAATAAATTTAGATAGTAAAGCTTTATATTTCACTAATTTGCTGAATTGATTTGTTTAATTCATTAATTTCAAGGTTTAAAACATCTAGGTCTTTACGCATTGTTTGCAAAACAATTGAATGATAATATACATATTTTAATTGACTTTTAAATTTATCTTTTTATGAAAATATCTACTCGTTCGTCAGGTGCAATAAAAGAATATTATCAACTTAGGCAATTGTCAGGACAGCCTAATCAAGCTGGTATTAAAGAATTTAAAGAAAAAGTTGAAAAAACACAAAATGCTATTTCTCGAATTACAAACCCAAATAATTTTTTTCCTCTGTTAATGAATCCCACATTCTTTGAATCTTTTGTTAAAGATATTGGGAAATTATTTTTACAAACGAACTTTTTTTCACCAAAAAAGGAAGCAGAAACTTTAGCTTCAGTCGACAGAGAAAAGAGAGTGTTAGTTAGACAGACTTCTCTTTATCAAATATTAAAGAAACAAGTTGAAAGTAGTCAAAATCAACAACCACTTAGACTAATCATAACAGACCTTGATAATACTTTACATGACAGCACAAGAATAAATGAGATTGGATTAACTGTAAATCATACTGGAATTAATTCTAGCTTGAAAGAAGTATCAGTTGAGAAACTTAAAAAGCTGTCAAACAATTTAGAATATCTTGCTATTTTTCAGAGACACTGTCATGAACATAATATACCTATAATTCCAGTTAGTGGTGTAACAGAAACCGAGCTTGAAGAAAGAATAAATGGTGGTTTATATTCAGTAATGGGAATGTCAAATATTTATGATGGAACAGCAACGAGAAAACTAATTAAAACTGGAGAAGATAAATGGGTGAGCGATCCTAATTATGGACAGTATTTTAATTTCAAGAAAGACGAAGCAAGATGGATTATCAATCTTCTTGTAGATAATGAGGAGCAGCAAGGATTAAGAGTGAATTTTCAACCAAATATAGACCAATATCCGATGTTGGCTTTGCATTGCCACGAATATACAGAAGAACAAGCAAAAATACTAACAAAAAATATAGAAGATAAAATGAAAGAAGAAGGACTTTCTGTTTGTGTTACTCATGGAATTGATGCTGCTGGTGATAATTCAGTTGGAAAGGGGCAAACTTTGAGATATGTTAATATTTTACCAGCTAAAGATCAAGATCAAAAGTTAATACCAATAGATGGGAAAGTAACGGCTTTTGAAGATACTATTAAGCAAATTAGAAAGCAATACAAGACTAAAACAATAGTTGTTATTACTGCTGGAGACAGTGCTAATGATAAACCTCTAACTTATCATATACCGACTGATAAAAACATTACAAAAGTATCAGTTATTGTAGGTAATGCTGGTGAGAGCTTAAAAAATCTACCTGAAATCTGTACCCCAGTTGATAATATTGAAGGACTTTACAAGCAACAAGATGAAAATAACAATACAAGCTATATTTATTTAGCTCAAAAATCTTTGGTTCAAGCTATTCAAGAAGCTGGTGAAATAGTTGATTCAATGTTTTTCAATAATTAAAGTAAAAAACAGAAAACACTTTTATATTTCACTAATTTGCTGAATTGATTTGTTTAATTCATTAATTTCAAGGTTTAAAATATCTAGGTTTTTACGCATTGTTTGCTTTACTTCTTCGGTTGCATTATTAAAAAAACCAGAATCATTAAATCTGATTTCTAATTTTTGTTTTTCTAATACTTTTTTATTTAAGTCTTTTTCTAAAATTTCTTTTCTTTCGGCTAAATTTACAGACTCGGGTATTTGTACTAAAACCGAATGATTTTTATTGATGATTAATTTTACTTTCTTGTTTCCAAGGTCAGATTCAGTTACTTCCTTTGTATTAAAAAG
>CANLFK010000040.1 GCA_947489925.1 Candidatus Caenarcanales bacterium | reverse complement strand
TTTATCAAGTATTTATGGATTCCGTTTTCTGCATATATTAATTTTAACTCACTTAAGCAGGCACTCAATGAAATATTAAATTCCATCAACACAAAACACCATATTTCTTTTGTCTAGGTACTTATATTCTTTGGATATTTGGCTTTTTGGGAGCACATCGCTTTTATTATGGAAAGCCCATCTCTGGCACAGTTTATATGTTTACTTTTGGCTTATTCGGTATTGGCTGGATTGTAGATTTGTTTTTAATTCCTCAAATGGACGCTGAAGCTGATTCAAGGTACGCAGAAGGTTTATTGGACTATAATATTACTTGGCTTTTATTGGTTTTTGCTGGCATATTTGGCGGACATTATTTTTATATGCGTAATTGGACAAAAGCTATTCTGTATTTATTAACCGCTGGATTTCTAGGCATTGGCATTATTTGGGATTACTGGACTTTAAATAGTCAAATAAGTTCAATTAATGAAAGAAATTAGCTTAAAAAGTATTGCGTATCTCTAATAAGTATAGTACGCTTTTGATAATGATTTTCAGACTCAATTATTTACCCTAAATTTTTAGAAGGAAAGCCGCAGTGTCTCAATTTACTACCGAACAAAGATATTCTGAAGAAGCTGTTCAAGCCGCTCAAAATAGTTCTATTATTATAAAAAAACCTCGCAAAAAAACTGGTCCAAGCCCCAAATATGGCGAAGATCAAGCTAAAAAAATGGTTTCAATGCGTTTAAGCCCAGATGCTTTAAAAACCATAAAAGAAGCCGCTGAAAAAGTATTTAATGATAGTCAAGCTGATGTCGTGGAAAGAATGACCAGATTTTTCCCACCTGAAGCTTTAAGAAAAATAAATCAATTGGCTTTAGAATTTCAAACTGCTCCAGACATTATTATTATAGAAGCTTTATCTTTGTACGAACAAAATAAGAAAACAGCTTAAATTTTAATTTGCTCGACTTTCTCTCATTCTTCTTAATATATCTGCAATAACAGCATTTTGTGAATTTCCGCTCGGTTCAGCTTCTTTTTGATTAGCTGTTTCAGGCGGATTTTCATTTTGGGCGGAATAATTATTAATTGGAATATTATTTTCTGGAATCATTGGTTGTTCAGTTGCTATTATTGGCTTTTCGGGCTCTATTTGGGTTTGCACTGAGTTTAAATTAAAGTCTTCTGTTTCAGTATCTTCAAATTGATAATCATTAACTGGTGTTTGAGTTATCGGAGCTTCAACTTGATGAGAGGGCTGATTATAAAAGTCTTGACTTGGTTCTGCTGGCTGAAATTGAGCTGGAGGAAAAGTTGTTTCAGGAATATAATTATTTAAATTATTAATTTCAGGATTTGCTGGTATAGGTTCAGGAGCGGCATTGTAATTTTCACTAATACGACTCAAACGCTCCAAAATACTAGGTCTTGCATTGTTTGTTTTTTCTGTGGGAACTTGAATATTTTGAATTGGTGGTGAAAATTGAGAATTATCTGACTGAAAAGCGGTTTTAATGAATTGTGATTCCTGATTAGAATTATCCTGAATTATTTCATTTGGTAATTCTTCTTTCTGAATTGGCTCTTCGAAATAATTATTGGCTTTGGGCAATTCATCATCATCAAAATTTGTATTAGTCTGATATTCATCTTTTTCTGGCTCGAATGGCGGCCCTGAATCTTGCAAATTGACTTGAGCTAAATCTTCAAAATTATGATTTATATCTTGAAGAGAGGGTTTTTCATATTCATCTTTATGTAAATTATTTTGTGTTAAATTCTCTGAGATTTCTGATTCTGCATAAATATTTGGCTGATTTAAATATTCTGGTTCTTCAAAAGTTGTTTTCTCTGTTGAATTAATTTCTGTCGGATTAATTTCGGTTTGAGCTGTTTCTTCAAATTGTGGCTCTTGTTCGTATTGTCCAGCAATAAAGTTTGCCTGCGGTATATTTGCCTGAGTTATTAAATTGCTTTGCTCAGTATTAATAGGAGCTTGGGTTTGAGCTGCCTGAATTGGCAAGAAAACTGGTGGCTGAAATTTGATTTCTTCTTTTGGCTCTGGCTCAATAGTTTGATGAACTTCTGGAGCGGGAGTATTAGTCTGAATTAAAGTTTCTTTTTCAGGCGGAATTACTTCTTGGTGAGCTGGAACTGCTTGAATCGGAGCTGGATTCTGACTAAGAGGTGGTAATGGCTTGTCTAGGGCAACGATTTCTCCATTGGGTTTAATGATTTTGGCATCAATTTCAAAGCCTTTTTCTCTTAAGCTTGGCACCATATCTTCAGGTACTTCACCCATAACCCGCTTGCGGAAGAATTCAATTGGTACATACAAGCCTTCAGCTTCAAACATATCGTAAAAGCTCGGAATATGACCAGTAAATTCAAAGTAACCCTCGATTTTGCGAGTATTTTTATTTAATCTAGCACTGACATAGCGGATAATATCATATGTTTGATAATCGCCTTTTTCAGTTAAAGGACCAATTTCAGCAATTTGTACTATACGACGACTTCCGTCTGATAAACGGGCTGGGCAAATAATTAAATCTAAAGCACTTGCAATCATAGAACGCAAAGCAACTAAAGGCATATCAATATCAGCCATCAATGACAATGACTCCATGCGTCTTAAAGTGTCGGTTGGTGTATTTGCATGGACAGTACCCATACAACCCCCATGTCCAGTATTCATAGCCTGAATAAGGTCA
Organism: Candidatus Caenarcanales bacterium; assembly: GCA_947489925.1. Classification (GTDB taxonomy): domain Bacteria; phylum Cyanobacteriota; class Vampirovibrionia; order Caenarcaniphilales; family Caenarcanaceae; genus JAAFJH01. Next base: position 11,437 of record CANLFK010000040.1, on the reverse strand, counting down.
AAAGCTTCACCAGCACGGATTTCCCCTACTACAATACGGTCTGGACGCAAACGCAAAGTTGATTTTAAACATTGTCTAATCGAAAATTCGCCCTTGCCATATTTGTCGGCCGGCTTGGCTTCAAGGCTTAAAACATGGTCTTGCTTTAATTGTAATTCTCTTGAATCTTCAATGGTTACAATGCGGTCATGGTCTGGAATCTTGGCGGCAATTAAGTTTAAAAGTGTTGTTTTACCAGAACTAGTTCCTCCAGCGACCATCATGTTTTTCTTTAAATGAACGCAAGCTTCGATAAATTCAACCATTTCAGAGGTCAAAGTTTTTCTTTTAACCAAAAACTCTAAATCACTAACGACAGCCTTAAATTTACGAATTGCAAAAACGGGGTCTTCTCCTGAAACAGGCGGCAAAACAATACAAACCCGTGAGCCATCTGGCATTCTGGCATCAATAGCAAAAACATTTTCAATAATTGGGCGACCAACATATTGAGCCAAACTATTAACAGCTGAAACCAAAGCATCTTGCGAAAATGTCTCTGGGATTTTATACAAGCCATTACTATCTTCTACCCAAATATCATCATGGGCATTTACCATAATTTCAGCTGTGTCTGGATTATTTAAATACTCTGCGATTGGCTTAAAAAAAATGCCTGCAAAGTCTGCATCTATCGCAGAATTACTTTTACTCATTAAATTTTGTGGTCCCCATAAACCTATCATTTATTTAATGCCCACCTTTAAAGGAATTTGCCTCCGTCTAAAGCAAAAACCTGACCTTTTAAATTAGTATTGTCTGTCAATATGTGTTTTGATCTTGAAGCAATTTCAGTCAAAGGCATATTATCCCAGTCAATATATAATACATTAGCAATAATACCTCTTTTTGAATATTCTTTGGAAACAGTTTTAGTCAAGCCAACTAAACCGCCCTGAGCTGACAAAGAAGAAGTATTATAATTATCTGAATATAATAATCCATTAACTCCAGCATTAATTAAACATAATATTTGACCAAAGCGTTTTTTCATACGAATTTGCACAAATCTTTGAATCTGCTCAAAGCATGGGTCTAAAACTTCATTAACCGAAGAATTTAAATTATCTGGAAAAGCAATAATCAAACTTTCTTGATCTTCAGTATTTAAATCATTAGCCACTGAAAAGTCTGGTGAAATTTGTTCATTTGTAATAAAAGTCTTTTCGGCGGATTTAGCTAATAATAAAAGTAATTCAGCTGATTTTGTGCCAGCCAGAGAATGATAAAGTAAGTTTTTCATTTATAAAAAATATGGGATATTATTATTTACTTAGTATATCAAAGTGTTTTAATTGTTATATTGTCCTGCACTCGAATTTGGCAAGCAAGGCGAGCTTTTTCAATTTCAGTTGGAGCATTTAATTTATGGTCTAAATCAATAATTTCTTAAATATTCTTTCAAATTATGATTTTGGAATATCTTTTATTTTTGGTTTTTCTACTATAATTCTTTTGTGTGCTCATAGTTTTAAATGCATAAAAACAAAATTATAGTTCAAAATTTATCTTGTTCTTACGGTAAACGCTTGGCCGTAGACGATGTTAATTTTAATATACCTGAAAAACAAATTACAGCTTTTATTGGTCCATCTGGTTGTGGAAAGTCTACTGTGTTGCGTTGCTTTAATCGCATGAATGACACAATTGCAAGTGCTTCAATTAAAGGTCTAATAAATATTGATTTAGAAAATGATGAAGTGCCAATTAATATTTATGATCCTAAAATAGATGTTATTGCTCTGCGAAGAAGAGTCGGCATGGTCTTTCAAAAACCTAATCCTTTTCCTATGAGCATTTATGACAATATTGCATATGGACCTCGTTTATTTGATAACCCAACTAACTTAGATGAAATAGTAGAACAAAGCTTAAAATACGCCGCTTTGTGGGATGAAGTAAAAGATAAATTACATAGTTCTTTGGGGCAAGACTTATCTGGCGGGCAACAACAAAGGCTTTGTATTGCTAGAGCTTTAGCGGTTGGTCCTGAAATATTACTTTTAGATGAACCATGCTCAGCTTTAGACCCAATTGCTACGGTTAAAATTGAAGATTTATTAATTGAATTAAAAAAGCAATTAACCATTGTAATTGTTACTCATAATATGCAGCAAGCTAGCCGCATCTCAGATTCAACGGCTTTGTTTTGGGTGAATGAAAAAAATAAAGCAGGCGAATTAGTCGAATACAAGCCAACTATTGATTTATTTAGCAATCCACAAGACCAAAGAACTGAAGGTTATATTACAGGTCGCTTTGGTTAAATTGCGATTATTGTTGTCAAAATAGAAGATGACTTTTACATAACAAAAAATTAATATTAAAAGTTTAAGTGATGTCATATTTACATTTGAAGCAGTCTTAATTAGACTTATAGAAGTCCATAAAAAACCGTTTTAAATAAATGACTCAGAAGAAAAGAATTAGTATCAAAATTGCTGGTGCACAAGGTCAAGGAGCTGGTTCTGGCGGACAAGGTCTGTCCAAAGTCCTGAAGAGAGCTGGTTATCATGTTTTTGGAGTTTTTGATTTCATGTCTCTGATCAAAGGGGGACATAGTTTTTATCAAATTAGTTTTTCCAATGAGGAATTGCATGCTAATACTGAAAAATTCCACATTTTATTATGCTTTGATCCACAAAATACCGAAGAAACAGTTGGTGATATTGAAACCTTAAATGAAGGCGGTTTATTTTTCGTTGATGATTCTATTGCGTTAAAGCCAGAAATAACAGTTGCCCTCGAAAAAGTTGGAGCAAAATTATGTCCAATTCCAATGATAAAGCTTGGTTTTGAAATTGGCGGAAATCGCATTATGGGAAATACTGTTGGTTTAGGAGCTATTGTTGGAACTTTGGGTATTCCTTTTGACTTTTTAGATCAAGTGGTTCAACAAAATTTCGCCAAAAAAAGCAAAGAAATTGCCGCTAGTAATTCAGCAGTAGCTCAAGCTGGTTATGATTATGGTTTAAAGAATTTTGGCGATTCCTTCAAATTTGAAATGCCAAGTCCTGATAAAGAAAAAACAGCTGAAAAAATGCTAATAAATGGTAATGAAGCCATTGCTTTTGGTTCTTATGCCGGAGGTTGTCGCTTTGTGTCGGCTTATCCAATGACACCGGGTACTTCAGTTTTTGAATGGTTTACCAAAAATAATGCCAAATTAGGAGTTGTTACCAAGCACACCGAAGATGAAATTGCCGCTATTTGTATGGCTATTGGGGCTGGACAAGTTGGAGCTAGAGCTATGACTTCGACTTCCGGTGGTGGTTTTTGTTTAATGGTGGAAGCACTTGGTTTGGCTGGTATGACAGAAGTTCCAGTCGTTATTGTCAATGCTCAAAGAGGTGGTCCATCAACTGGTTTACCAACTAGAACAGAACAGTCAGATTTATTATTTGCAATTAATGCTTCTCATGGAGAGTTTCCACGCATTGTTTTAACACCAGGCACAATTGAACAATGCTATGAAGCTGGTTATCGTGCTCATAATTTGGCGGCTAAATATCAAACACCCGTTATAATTTTGACAGATTTACTTTTATCAGAAGAAATCAGAGATACAGATCCCAATTTTTATCAATTGCCACAGATAGACTTAGGCAAAATGGTTTCAGTGGCTGAATTAGATGCAATGGAAGAACCATATTTGAGATATAAGTTTACTGAAGATGGTGTTTCTCCTAGAGCTTTATATGGTCATCCTAAATCAGTATATGCTCCGTCTACTGATGAACATGATGAAACTGGACATATTACAGAAGATGCGACAAATCGTAATAAAATGATGGAAAAACGCATGCAAAAGCATGAATCGTGCATAAATGATATTAAAGCTCCAGAATTTTTTGGTTCAGACAATGCAGATTTAACTTTAATTGTTTGGGGTTCAACATATGGAGCTACCAGAGAAGCCATTGAAATATTTAATGCTGATGAGAAAAACAAAGAAAAAATAAATCTCTTGCATTATAGTGAAGTTTGGCCTTTCCCGCTAGAAGCAACCAAATCCGCTTTAAAGAAAGTTAAATTATCAGTTTGCTTAGAACAAAATTACACGGCTCAATTTGCCCGTTTATTAAGGTCTGAGGCTGATTATAATGTTGATCATAAAATAAATAAATATGATGGCAGACAAATTACCCCCGAAGAAATTATTCGTGAAGTAAAGAAAATATTTGCTCAATCACTAGTAAGTTCAGCTAAGTAAAAATACAAAAAAGGAAAAACAAAATGGTAATCACACAAGAAAGACAAAAAGTTACCGCTAAAGACTTTAAGTCATCACAAAAATCAACTTGGTGTCCTGGCTGCGGAGATTTTGGTATACAAAGTGCTTTGCAAACGGCTTTAATTAATTCTGGTATTGCACCTTGGCAAGTTTTATTGGTGTCGGGTATTGGTTGTGGTAGCAAATTACCTGATTATATCAATGCTAACGGTTATATGACTTTGCATGGAAGAGGCACAACAATTGCTTGCGGAGCACATTTAGCAAATCCAAAACTAGTAACTATTTCAATTGGTGGAGATGGTGATAGCTTAGGAATGGGACTTGGTCATGCAGTGCATAATATGAGACGAAATATGGATATTGTCCAAATTATTGAAAATAATGAAGTTTATGGTTTGACTAAAGGTCAATATTCACCAACTAGCAAAAGAGGCTTTAGAACAACCACTTCACCCGAAGGAGCTATTGAATTTGCGGTTAATCCTTTGGCAATTGGTTTGGCGGCGGGTGCAACTTTTATTGGTCGTGGTTTTTCTGGTGATCCTAAGTTTACAGCTGATATTATTCAACAGGCTTTGGAACATAAAGGTTATGCTTTGGTCGAGGTTTTACAAACTTGTCCAAGTTATAATAAATTACAAAGTACTGATTGGTATAAAGAATATTCATATAAGGTTTTAGAAGAGAATGCAAATTATAATTGCCAAGATCCGCTTCAGGCTTTTGAATTAGCTTTGAAAGATGATGGTCGTTATCCAATGGGAATTTTGTATAAAAATGATAATAGACCAACTTATATTGAACAAGTGCCAGCTTACAAAGAAAGTCAAACTCCAATTATTGAAAGACCTTTGAAAATTGAAGCTGAATTTTTTGCTAATTTGAAAAAGTCTTATATTTAAGGTCAATTCGATTAACAAAAACCTCAAGACCCATTTTCCCTGTTAGCAAAGTTAATTTGCCTGTTAAGGGGCTGGTGGGCTTGAGGTTTTTTGTTTTATTTTTTAGAGTTTTAGTTTAATTCAGCTATTTCATCACGGATTGGCGAACGATAAATTAAATCATATGCAGTTGAGGCAATTTGTTTTAAATGATCAGATGACCCTTCGCAAATACTAAGTTGTTTCAAAAAGTCAGATCCTTGACGCAAACATTTTACCAAATCACCTTCATCAGTTTTATATTTTTCCATTAAATCTGACCATTCAAAACCGCCAGTCCAGTCGAAACCTAATTCAATCAAATTGACGACAAAAGGAATACGAGCCGTAAATTCATGTTTTTCCTGTATTTTACTAATTTGCTGAATTAAAGCATAAATTTTAATAGTAATATCTTGTATACCTTGCGTAATAGCCCAACTGCTAGGTGTATAAGTATTATCCCAGCGGATTTCTTGCCCAGCAAAAGCACAAGCCAAACCAGCCAATTCAAAAGAACTCAAATTTATATTCCAGTTTTCAAAATTATTAATAAATTCAGCCATAAATAAAATATTATCTCCCCGCAAGTCAGCCGCCCAATAACCTTTATCAGTTGGTCTAAAATCAGAATTTAAATATTCAGTATCAATTAAAATTTGAGCGGCTTTTTCAAAGTCTGGCCATGGAATTTGCTCAAGCTCTGAAGCTTCTTCATTTAATTTTTCAATTTTCTTTAAGGTTTTAATTTTTCTTTTTTCTTCGGTTTTTTTATTTAATTTTTCTAAGTTTGAATTCAATTGTTTTGCCATATTTTGCAAAGACTTTATTTCGGGCTGATTTTCAAAACGAGCAAAACTCTTTAAAACTAATTCTTTGCAAATATCCCATTTATGGCGAGCCGCCAAGTTTAAAACCATAACATAATTTGCATTAAAAGCACTGTGCAAGTCTTCTGGTTCGGCTATTGCCAAAGTTGCAATTTCCATTGGGCCTTCATAAGCAGTTTCCATGACAATTACATAACCAATTTCGTCCATGCCACGGCGTCCAGCTCTGCCACTCATTTGCAAAAATTCACTGCTGGTTAAAAGTCTATGTGCAGAATCTATCCGTTTTGAAATTTGTGAAATCACGACTGAACGAGCAGGCATATTAATTCCAGCCGCTAAAGTTTCGGTTGCAAAAACTACTTTAATTAAATTTTTCTGAAAAAGTCTTTCTACTAAAGATTTAAGGGCTGGCAACAATCCAGCATGATGAGCGGCTAAACCTTTTTTGAGACTATTAAAATGCCTATGAGATCTTAACCAAGGTAATTGCTGACAAGCTTCTTCAAGATGTTTTTTTAATTCAAAAGATTCTAAATCAGTCAAAAAAGAAGCATTGAGTTGAGCTGTTCTTTTTAAAGCTTCCTCGCAACCACGGCGACTAAATAAAAAATAAATAACGGGCAACATTTTCTTCTGTTGTAATTCAAATAAAACATCTCCAATCTTTGGCAAGCCTTCTTTGGCTAATTTTCCTTTTAGCTTGGGGGCTTTTAAAATTGATTTATTGATTTTGCCTTCGGGTGTCATTAAAGGTTTAAGCTGATTTTCGCCCCGCCCAAAAAGGAAAAACCGCAAAGGAACTGGTCTTTTATGGCTTTCAATTAATTCAGTTGAACTATGAATTTGGCTAATCCAATGAGCTATTTGTTCGGGGTTTCCCACTGTCGCTGAGAGAGCTATAATTTGAGCTTCTTTGGGGCAATAAATAATTGATTCTTCCCAAACAGTGCCACGATCTGGGTCTTTCATATAATGGCATTCATCTAATACAACAAAACCAATTCTTTCAAAAAGCTCTTTATCAAGGTCAGACTTATAAAGCATATTCCTAAAAATTTCAGTCGTTAAAATTAAAATTTCGCCTTCACGATTTATTTGAGTATCGCCAGTTAAAAGTCCGACTTTTTCTTCGCCAAATTGATTACAAAAATCAAAGAATTTCTGATTACTGAGAGCTTTAAGCGGAGTAGTATAAAAAATCCGTTTGTGATTGGCTAAAGCATTATGTACGGCATATTCGGCAATTGCAGTTTTACCAGAACCCGTAGGAGCGGAAACTAAAATATTTTTGCCTTGATTTAAAGATTTAATGGCTTTAATTTGAAAAGTATCTAGTTTAAAAGAAAAAATATTTTCAGGATCTATTGTTTTGTCTAACATTTGTTTGATTTATAATGTTTTAATTTTATGATCGTCAATTCAAAAAGTTTAATTTAATTTTGGCTTACAAACTATTGATTTTCAATTTAATTTTTTTCTTGAGTTTTCTAATATCTGGATTAGTATCTCAGGAAGCCTTTGCTCATGATTTTGCTATTTATAAAGAAGCTATTGAATTAATTAAAAACAATTACTATAATCCGCAAGTCATAAAGAAGTCTTTTAGTGAATATAATATTAATACTTGTAAAATTGGTCTCTCTGAGTATGATTCGATTAAATGTTTAATTCAAAAACTAAAAGATCCATATACAAAGTTTTTAACTCCAAAAGAAGCTCTGCAAGAATCGAGACGCATTAGAACAGTTACAGCTGGTACGGGCATAATACTTGATCCGCTTAATCCAGTTATAATTGCTATGGTTCAAGCTGGTTCGCCTGCGGCAAAGGCTGGTCTTAAAAGCCAAGATCAATTACTCGCCATTAATGATAATCCAGTTGAATTACTTTCAGATCGGGAAATAAATAATTCTCTTAAAGATTTAAAAGTCGGACAAAAGGTCAAAATTGACTTTGAGAGAGGTTATGCTGTTTATACTTCTCGCATTGAAGCCAAAGAAATTGAAGCCATTTCGATTAGATCTAAATTCATTGAGCAAAATATTTTATATGTAAAAATCGATGATTTGCTCTCTAATAAAGCATATGATGTTTTTAAAAGTATTATTATTAGTCAAAATAAAAAAACTAAAATTAAAGGTTTAATCATTGATTTGCGTGATAATACGGGCGGCTTGCTAAAAAATGCAATTACTATTGCCGATTATTTACTTGAAAAGGGAAATATAGTTACCATTGAAAGCTTGCAAGGATTAAATAATATTAAAGCTAAGTCTTTGGCAATTTATAAAGGTCCAATTGTTATTTTAATGGATGATCAAACAGCTAGTGCTAGCGAAATAATAGCGGCCGCCCTGATCGATAATAAAAAAGCCATTTCAATTGGTAATCGTACTTTTGGTAAAGGTTTAGTACAACAAATTAAAGTTTTAGCTGATGATTCTGCTTTGCATATAACGGTTAATAAATTTTACAGACCAAATGGCAAGGAAATCCATAAGGTGGGCATTAAACCAGATATGGACATAAAAGATGAAAGAGAACAATTAAAGGTTGCTATTAAGTATTTAAGAGGTAATTAATTAATAATAAAAATACAAATGCTTTTAGCTGAAACTTATCGCTCTGATTATTATTTGGAAGCCCAGCATTATGGACATTTATTTTATTTGAAAAATGATGAATTATTTTGTACTGAAACTCTCGAAAATAAAAATATTAATATTTGTTTGCGTTCACTGGCTAAGCCTTTTCAATTATTCACTTGTTTAAATTTGGGGCTTGAACTTAATAATTTTAAAGAAATAGCAATTTGTATGGCTTCTCATTCGGGTTCGAAAGAACATACCGAAATACTAGAAAGTTTATTAAAGCGTTTTAAACTTAATTTTTCTGATTTACAATGTGGCATTCATGCACCTTTAGACCCATTGAAAACTGATAAAAATACTAATCCAGTTTTACAAAATAATTGTGCAGGCAAACATATTGCAATTTTGGCGGTTTCCAAGCAAATGAATTGGCCTTTAAATTATTTAGAAATTAATCATCCATTTAATTTGGCAGTTTTAGAAACTTTGAGTCAGCTTTGTCAAATTCCTAGTCATCAAATTTTATTAAGCTTAGATGGATGCGGTTTGCCAGCTTATAGTATGCCAGTTTATAATTTGTTAAAAGGTTTTTCGCAGTTTAATTTAAGCTCTCAGAACGAAAATATTAAATTAATTTGTGAAGCTATGCTTGAAGAAAGTTTTTTTATTAGCGGACTAAATCGCTCTGATTATGAATTAACCCAAGCTTTTTATCCAAATATTATTATTAAGTCTGGTGCGGGTGGTCTTAGTATTATTAATATACTTAATTGTAAATCTAAAACTATTCAAACTATTTTATTAAAAAGCTATGATTCAGAAACTAAAGTCAGAGCTCTAATTTTAAAAGACTTTTTGATTAATTTTTGCAATTTAGCATTTAAATCAAACAATAATATTTTCGAGCCTTTTTTATTTAATTTGCACGGTCAAAAAATGGCTGAAATTCAAATTTATTCGAGGAAGCCTTAAATAATTAAAGTATTATTTTTAAGAGTTTTTAAGCCTTGCAAAAAGCGAGCTTCACCAATTGACCAATCAATGTTTTTCATAAAATTATCTAAATAAGCAGTTTTATTTGTGCCATGATCAATCATATAAGCATGCTCATAAACATCTAAAACAATAATTGGCCAAATAAACATTAAAGCAGAACCTTCATTATGAGAGTCCATTCCATAAATATTTAATTTACCATCAAATAAGTTTAAACCAAAAATTGCCCAACCTCTGGCATTTAAACCAGCTTCTTTAAAATTATTGATTAATCCTTCATATGCACCATAATCTCTTTCAATGGCTTGCATTAATAATGATTGATAATTCAACTGAGCGGGTTTAGAGCTTAAATTACCAAAATATAATTCATGTAATAATGTTCCGCCATATGCAAAGCCTTTATTAATCAAAGTATCATGCGTAATGCCAGTCTTTTTTTCAGTTTCTTGAGTTTTATTTAAAGAAATTACATATTTTCGGTAAAGCCCCAAATGCTCATTAATTTGCCTAGAACTCATACCCGCTGGTGGAATTGTAACTAAAGGCGAAAAATCTTTGGCTTGAATATTATTATTTGTTTTATTTAAAGTTGTAATTTCTTCGGCTAAAACGCTTTGGGCTGAATTAGCTAAAGGAATTATGGTCGTGGCAAAAGCTCCAGCTCCAAACTTCAAAAAATCTCTGCGATTGAGTTCGGCTTGATTTATTTCTTCGGTCATTTGCTGATTTGCTAAGGGTATTTAAGCGACAGTAGCAATGGCTAATGGTTCAATGTTTACATGTTTACGACCTTGTTTTTCGGTAAATTTAACTGTACCTTCAATTAAAGCAAAAATCGTATAATCTCTTCCTAAGCCAACATTTTTACCAGGTTTAAGCTTAGTTCCAACTTGACGCACTAAAATTTCGCCAGCTTTTACCTTTTGTCCGCCAAAGCGCTTAACACCACGATATTTTGGATTACTATCTCTTCCATTCCGACTAGAACCACCAGCTTTTTTACTTGCCATAACAAAAACCTATTTTTAAGACACTATTTTTAGTAAATTTAGCAGAAATTATAAATACTTAGCAAGTTATTTCCTAAATTCATTCATTTAGCTTAATTATTTGCTCTTAATTAGGGGAATTACTTTATTAAATAAAAAAACGAGTTCATCTTTTATGTCTAAATTGAACAGTATTGGAAAATTCAATTATTCAGATAATTCCTTAAGTTCTAATAATATTTCGGCTATTTCTGCCAAACCAGAGAATACTAAAAAACCTTTTATTCAAATTAATACTGGGAGAAAATCAGAGCATAGTTCTAGTATTTTAGGAAAAGCTTTTAATTATTTTCAGCGATTGGGTTTAGCTCTAATTGGTCTTGATTCGCCAAATGAAGATGCCCAAAAATTATTAGACAAAGCCAGCAGATTACAATCTTTGCAAAACTCAGAAGTTACGACTGAAATACCCGCTTCTGAATCTGAAACAGATCCCCTAATCGATAATTGGCCAGCTTCTTTTATTGAGCAAAATGATAATGGAAATCAAAGAGTAAAAGCTGCGGGTGGTTTAATTAATAATATGCAAGCTTCTAATGGTATCGGAGAAAATCCAATCGGTGCTGAATTGAATTTTAGTGCATAATTTTTGGCTTTTTACATTAACGATTTAAATATTGCTCTAAAATTTTCAAGCCAAAAAAATAAAATTCCTACGGGGCAAGTCCCCGAGGTATTCTTTAATGATAACATATGACTCCAAATTCTCAAAATAACCTTATCTGTTGATTGTGTAGCTCTTTATATTCTTTTTCTTTCCCCTGATTCT
>CANLFK010000039.1 GCA_947489925.1 Candidatus Caenarcanales bacterium | reverse complement strand
TTCCGATCTAGAGAAAGCTGGGAAAAAATTAGTTATTACGGAACTCCGCCAGATAAAGTAACTTTTGTTGATGGTGGTATACTCTCTAATTTTCCAATTAATGCTTTCCATGAAGATTTATCAAGCAAAAAAGGAAAAAACAAAGAAAAATGTAATGAAGAAGAAAACACTTCACATAATCTTTTAAGACCAACTTTCGGGGTTAAACTTGGGAGAGACTTTATTACTCAGGATTCTAACGAAAAAGGCATAAAGCAAGAATGTTTTCAAACAGATAATATTCTTTCTATGACTAAATCAATACTAGAAACGCTGAGATTAAGTAATGAGAGAGAATTTCTTGCTAAAAATCCAGATTATCAACAATTAATTAAGTGCATTGATGTTGATGAAAATCAAGCCTTTAATTTTGCAATGGATTCAGCTACGCAACAGTATTTATTTTGGTCTGGTTATAAAGCGGCTATTGAGTTTATTGAGAATAAAGCTAATAAAAAAACTAGTTGGTGGGAAAAGTACAAAAAACAAAGAGAAGGCATGAGAAAATGGCAGTTTGTAAACCATAAAAATGCAAATTGCCAAACTGAAAAAACTACTTACATACAAAAGGAAAACTTAAAAATGACAATATACTCTCCAGTAACAAAAACAACAAACTCTAATATTAAGTTGAAACAAGACTTGCCAGATCCATTATGTTATTTATATGCTGATGAATACTTTTATCACTTAGCTGGAGAAAATTCTAAACTAGCTAAAGTAGCTTCTAAAACAGCTTTTAAAGTAGGAGATAAGATAAACAAGATTGATACTCATGGTATAAATTCTTTTAATAATTTTTGTAAGAATAAAAACATACCTAAAATTTTAGCTATTGGTGATTCATGGTTTCATTATCCTGGATTCGGTAAAGATGGACATTTGCTTCACGGTGGAGACGGTAATTTTTTAGATTGTTTGAGAGATAGACAAACAGTTGGTATTTATAGAGTTGGCTTAAATGGAGCTGAAGCAAAAGATTTATTTAATGAAGAGTACAAAAAATTTTATAATGAATTACTTGAAAAAGGTAATTTTGATTTAGTTTTAATCTCTCTGGGCGGTAATGACTTGGCGGCTGAAAATGTGAAAAAGTATATAAAAAATAAAGATATTGATACTCAAAGTTTAGAAAATATTTATCAGGAAATACTAGAAAAATATGAATGGTTTTTAAATCTTTTGTTTGATTATAAAATTCCAGTTTTAGGACATTGTTATGATGACGCTACTTGGGATAATGGTGGTTTAAACTTACAGATGGATTTTCTTGGTATTGATGTTTCAAGTATTATTCATAGTAAGAAAAATTGGATTGTCAGACATTTGGAACATGAAGGAATTACAGATAAACATAAACAAGCTAAAATTGTTAGCAAAGTTCTTAAAGGCTTTAAAAGCAATGTTTTGGATAAATTAAGGTTACAAGAACAATTTAATTTTAGCTATGTTGATACTTATGATTGTTTATCTAATTATGCTCAAGGTAAATTGCCAAGTATTCAAAGTATTCCAGTTCTCAAAGATGATAAAACTCCGAGAAGATTTTGGCTTAATGAAATACACCCAACCAGAGACGGCTTTAGAATCTTAGAGAACTATTTATATGATGCTATCGCTAAAACTTTAAAGCTACCTGATTTGGGAATTACAAGTGCAAATAGTGTCGCAGGTACTTTAGTCCCTCACTAAAAGGTCAAACTAAATAGAGTGCAGGGAAAGAGAGCTTGTTTTCGATTACCTTCACTCTATAAATTATTTGTTTAAAAATACTTACACAAAAAAGGAAAACTGAAAAATGACGATAATAACATATAGAATTGAAGATTCCTCTCAAACTTGGTGGATTAAACTAGAAACAACAGCTAAACTAGCTTGTAATTTTTGGAATAGATTTGTACAACCAGCTTCTTCTATTATAGTTAGGCTAGGTACATTTAATAGTAGCGGTAATACAATTGCTAGAGCTTATAAACCATATAGATCTCCAGATGGAAATATTTATGGAGTTGTACAATTCAATGTACGATTCTTGCAACAGTTTTCTGATTATGAAATTGCTGGAACGATAATTCATGAAATTGGTCATTTACTAGGTATAGGATATGATCAATGGTATACACTATTTGACTTTAGGTCTGGAAGATTTACTAATCAATCGATAAGACAATTAAGCGATCTACAGTATATGTCTGTTGAAACAGATTATGGTCCAGGTACACAATATTCTCATTGGGATGAAGAAAGCCGATTTAAACAAGAGTTAATGACAGGTTTTAAAGACAAATATGAGTATGTTTTACCAGCAACAATTAGAGTAATGAGACTTTTGGGACACTTTATAAAAGAAGATTTATTGTATAAAACCCCATTAACAGAATTAATTCAAGAAGTAGATGGCATAACTTTTTCAATGATGGAAAGTGTTGAAAAAATTGATTTGGATTATTTTGAAGAAACCGAATTGAATGAAGAAATTTATTTTAAAAACAAAATAAAAAAACAATAAAAATGCGAATTGCCAAACAAAAAACGACTTACATACAAAAGGAATTAGTAATAGAATGAAAAATCTAATTAAAATACTTTTTTTAATACTACTTACTACTTTCAATTTAAGTAATTGGGCTATTGGTGGTATAACAAATAGTGGTCAAGCAAAGCCACCAGTAAATCGCTATGCAATTAAACCAATACATCCAGTAACTAAAGTAAATCCTGATTTTTACAGAAGACCAAGACCCGCAGGATTGATGACTCCTGACAATGGTCAAAAAGGATTACCTTTTCCTGATCCTAGCGAAGCACAAACTAAGAATAACAACACTCTGATCGCTCCACCACAGAACATAACTGGCTATTATAATCATGTACAATTTAATGAATTTGAATCACAAAAGAGAGAATTCATTAGAAGTGAAGCTCTTAAATGCGAGGAGAATGTTTGTCAAGTTACTCTTTCTGGTCTAACTTTATTATATGATCCGAATTACCCTAATCCTGATTATGCAAGGAAGTTTAAAGCTTTTATTTATAAGAATCCTTCAATTAAAATACAAAAAGAGACAATAAATAAATGAAAAATACAATTAAAATACTTTTCTTAATACTATTCGCTACTTTTAGTTTAAGTTCTTTTGCTTGTGCTGGTGGTAAGACAACTGAAAATAATATTTGTGAAAATTTAGAAAAAGAGCAGGCTTGTATGGAATTTATTAAATCTATTTCTGATTCCAAAACTAAAATTAATTATTATCAAATAACTGCTTATACTGAAAAAGACTTAGAACATAAAGAAGCTAAATGGGAAGCATTTAAAGAATCTCTTCCGTCTGGAAGTATTGGTAATGCTTGGGTATGGTCTGATAGTGGAAATAGCTTGGCTAGAGCTAGTACAGGTAATCAATTAAACTACAGTGTAAACTTTAAGCCTTTTAATATTACTTCTCAGCTTTTATTAGGTGATGAAAGAGATAGATTGAAAATAGCCTCTGCTAGAGAGAAAATTGATGAAGCGGCTGGAAATTTATACTCCGATGATAAAACAATGAAAGCACAAGCTTATATTTTTTTGAAACGAATTATTAAAAATAATCAGGACAATGAATGTCTACTTAAAAACTTGGAGCAATGCTTTCATCCTACCAAATAAATCATTAATAACTAAAATGCAAAACCAAGACACAACACCAGACTGGATTTACAATAATATCAAAGATGCCGCTGGGCAAGCTGAAAAACTTTATTTTATATATTTAGGTTCAGTTGTATTTGTACTAATTAGTTTGTCTACTATTCCAGATAAAGCTTTATATCTTCAAAATTCCACTTTAGAATTACCACTTATTAAAAGTAATGTACCTGTAGAAATATTTATTTGGTTTGCACCTTTATTATTAGTTTTTATATATATTGGCTTGCAAGTCGCTCTCCACAAAGTAGCTGAATTATCAAGCAAAGTCAAGAATATTGATCATGAGAAAAAAGAAGATAGAGTATTTCCTTTTTCTCTTTATAATTCATTAGTTTACCCAGAGACTGGTATTTTTGGCAAAATACAAACTATTCTTTCGGAATTAACTACTTTTTATAGTATTATTTTTGTTTGTTTAAAATCTTTTTGTGTAACTCTTAAAGGGCGTGAATTGGTTAAAGAGAGCTGTATTTTTACTATAACTTGTTTTGCATTTATTTTAGCTACTTATTATCAACGCAGGTTTAGAGAGACAAGTAATAGCCAAGATAAAGTTAAATACACTAGTATAACCAACACTGTTATTTGGGGTATTTTATCTTTTTGTCCTTGGCTTATTTGGCTTTTAGCCCAAAATGAGTTTATTACAGATGCTTGGTATTTGTATTCTTCTATGGGTATTATTTCTATTTGCTTTGGTATTATTGGTTTTATTTTTTATAAAGCTTTAAGAATTAAAAATTTTGCTTCTTTCAAAGTTTTAAAAACCAAAAGATTTATTTTTTACACAGCTTTGAAGACTAAAAAGTTTATTCTTCAGTATCCAAAAACTTCACTGGTCTTTTTTCTTCTTCCAGTCCTTGTTTTGGGCTTATCATTTAAACTGTTAGAAGAATACTCTTGGTATCCTACACATTTATACATAGAAGATATTGAATCAAAGGACAAATTTAAATATGGAAGAACTATTAATTGGAAAGGCGCAGAATTAATCAATATAGATATGCCTTACTTTGGAGGTAAAATAATACTTGATCATGCGATTATATATGATCAGCTATGGGGTGATTTCACTGGTGCTAGTTTGAAGTATGCAGATATACCGAAAGTCAATATTAGACATCTTAATATTGATCAGGACACCGACTTAAGTTATGCAAACTTCAAGCAAGCCAAAACTGAAGATATAGAAGAAGAGAAAAAAGATAATAAAGTTGAATTTAGCATGAATTACCGAGCAAATATCGGACCTTGGCTTGATAGAATAGTAAATGGGATCAATTTAAGAGAAGTTGAATTAGGGGAAAAAGAAAAATATAATTTTCAGGGAACCATTTTTATAAATTCAGATTTAAGAGGAATAGTAAAGAAAATGGAAGAGCCTCAAGAAGAGCTTAAGTCTAAAGATTTATGTGAAGCTTGGTCTCTTTGGAATACAGAAATGGATCAAAAAATAGTATCTGAAATCAATGATCAGAAGAGTGGTTGTCCTGAAGTACTAAAACCAATGAGCCTTGATTTCTTTATTAAACAATTTTGCAAGAATGAAACTAAAAGTTCTGAGAATTTTGAGAGTGAAGAAGAAGCTGATTTTTTTAAGAAACTATGCAATAAAGACAAATTATTATCTCAATATTATGAAGATGTTTATGTTTTTTTTAATCAAGACTATATAAATAATAAGCAAATAGAACTTATAAAAACCCAAATAAAAAATAGAAATTATTTTAGAGGAGCTTATTTTACGGGACTTAATTTAAACAGAATAGTTTTTAAAGATTCTGATTTGACTTTTGCAGATTTTACAAATACAAAAAATATTATTTGTAAAAAAGTAGATTTTGGCTATAAATTGAAGCAGTTTTTTAGTTCTTTGTACAATTCACTCGTAGATCCAATCAATAATACCGTCAAGAAATTTAGAAAAGATAAAAAAGATAAAGAGAAACAATTTTTACCAGATATTTTACAAGAAGCTAATTTATGTGAAGCTCTGAGTTTATACGGATCTAAAAATAGTAATTGCTCAACAGTTTGTCTAGAAAAATATGAATTTCCTCGTTGTGAACTAGCATTAAAGGTAGGAGATAATTTTATTCTTGTGAAAGACCTTATAAAAGACAGAGATTTGAGTAGCTTATCTTTTAAGGAACAAACTAAGGACGATAAATGTTCATCAGACAACTACAAGATTTATTTCACGACAATAACAGAGAATATATGTTTAGCTGAATCACTAAAGAATACTCAACTAAGCGATGACTTGAAAATATTTGTAACAAAATACTGCCCCGACAAACTAAAATAAAATGGAAAAAATAAAACTAAATTCTGAGTATAAAAAGTATTTATTACATTACTTTGCGGTTTTAAAAACAGAGCTGGAATCGCTGAAACAAAGCGGAGAAATGCTGAATGAAATAAAAGAAAGTAATATCGAAAATATTAGTTTAGAAATTATTTTTAAGTTAGAATCTTATATTATTCAAAATATGTCATTCGAGCAATTAGAGAGTAAAGTGTGGCATTTAAGAAAGGAATTTAGAAAATATGCTCTACCAACAAGTTATCAGGATTATTTAGATAGTTCACTGATAAAGCCAAATACTGATTTAAAAACTATTGAGGAAAAAGACTTGAGAGCGGATTTATTATCTTTACTTACGGCTACTCAAATGGCACAAATCAGCTTTATTGCCAGAGAACATAGTAGAAATGAAATTGCAAAATATACTCTTTATTTTTTATTATTAATTAGTATTTTATGGTTAATTGTGTTTGGTATTTTTAATACTTTAAGAATATGTGATTATGGTATTAATGAAAGTTCTTTGATTTTATGGGTTAGCTTATTTGGTTTTATGGGTGGTGTAATTAGTTCACTTGGTCGTTTAAATCAGTCTTCTGAAGAATATATACCAGCGAAAACCGATTCAGAAAAAGTATTTAGTATTGACGCTACTTTGTTTAGGTTATTTATGGGAGTATTCATGGCGGCATTATCTGGTTTAGTATTTGCTATTATTTTATTTTTTACGATTAAAGGTAATTTATTAAAAATAATATTCTCAGATAAAATACTTTCTAATAACAATAATGAGTTTTCTGTTTTAGTTTGGTCTTTCATAGCGGGTTTTTGTGAAAAGTTTGTACCAGACAGTTTGTTTTTTATAGTTTCAAGGAGACTAAGTAAATAAAATTATGTTTGATATTTTTAAGCCAATTATTGCACCTTTAAAGTTTTTAATAGAAGCTTCTAAAATCTATAGTAGTCTTCTTCAGCAAGTTTAACAGTGAAAGAGCTTCAAGAAAAAGCAAAATCTTTGAGAGCTGAAAAATAAAACTAAATTGCCTTTGAATAGAGTGTTTCTGGGTCAATATCTATATCATTAGGCCAAGTAACAGTGCCATATTCAACTCGTGCTAACTGAAAGAAACCATGCTTTGTAAAATTTTGAAATACTCCCCGATTTATTAAATAAGTACAATCAAAGATCTTAACTTCCCCTGTATTAAAAGTTATTTCTAATCGGTAATTTTCTAGTGCCTTCACTTCTAATACTTTTATCAACATGAATTTTATTATTTATTTTGATTATGTAATTGTAAATTTTTGTTTTAAAAATATTGCAGTGTTTATAATGACAATCAACAAATAAATGAAAAATTTTTTTAAAACTTGCTTGGGTATTTTATCGGTAGTTTTTGGGCTTGAAGGCTTTTTATTGCCAAATCATTTTATTGACGGCGGAATAACTGGTATTTCTATGCTGGCTTCTACGGCCATTAATTTGCCTTTACCGATTTTGATTTTTTTAATTAATTTGCCTTTTTTGATTATTGGTTTTAGGCAATTAAATAAAAAGTTTATTTTTAAAAGTTCTTTGGCTATTTTGGGTTTGGCCTTGGCACTTTTTATTTTTACAATGCCAATTATTACGCATGACAAATTGATTGCGGCGGTTTTTGGTGGTTTTTTCTTGGGAGTTGGTATTGGGCTTTCTATTCGTGCTGGAGCGGCCTTAGATGGAACCGAAATTCTGGCAATTTGGGCAAGCAAAAAAACGGGCTTGACAATCGGAAATATAATTTTATTTTTTAATGCTTTTATTTTTTTAGTTGGGGCTTTTTATTTGGGCACAGAAAAAGCTCTTTATTCGGTTTTAACTTATTATTCAGCTTCCAAAACTCTCGACTTTATCTTGAATGGCCTAGAAGAATATACGGGCATCACAATTATTTCTCCGCTCAATGAAACGATTAGGCAAAATATCAAAGAAAATACCAGTTGGGGAGTTACGGTTTATAAAGGCAAAGGCGGCTTTTCAGAACAAGAACAAGAAATTTTATTTTGTGTGATAACCCGTCTAGAAGTGCCTAAATTAAAAAGTATTGTGGAAGAAATTGATTCAAATGCCTTTTTAATTACGCATAGCTTAAATGAAGCAAGTGGTGGAATGGTGAAAAGAAAATTGTCAATTGAAATTTAATATTAAAAACACCCGAATGCAGGGATTTTGCATGAGTTAAAGTATTTTAATTGGGGGAAGAAGCCTCTCTCCCCAGCCCTCTCTCCTAAAGGAGAAAGGGGGTATGAAGCGTTGGATGACTCACTTAAAACAAGAGAAGCAAAAGAAGCAAAAGAATTTTGAATTAAACAGAAACAAAAACTCCCCTCGCCTTTAGGAGAGGGGCTGGGGGTGAGGCTTTTCAAGCTCATGCAAAATCCCTGCCCCCAAATGTTAAGAATAAAAATTTTAATGCTTTGATAATTTTTCTGAACTAAGATAAATTTACCAATCTGGAACTTGGCTATTATGATGAAATGGCAAAATTTGATTCTTTTGACTTGTTTTAATTTGTCTTTATCTTCTCTTGCGGATGAAAAAATAGCCGAAAAAGTCCCAAGTATTTCTCTCGAAGAAAAATATTGCCAAAACATTAAAAATACTTATAATTGTGCTCAAGCTATAGAACGACAACAAATGGCTGAACTGCATAAATCACCAGAGCATAAAAATTTGTTGAATCGTTACTTAAAATTAAGTTTGCCTAATAATCAAGTCAAAATAATCGAAGAAGACCCAAGTAAAGGTCCTTTTTATAGTTTTCGTGAATTTATACCAGATTTGGGCTTTTTGGTTTTTCACCTGCAATATTTCGAAGGCACGGCTTATTCTTTAATTAGTACGGCCAGCGGTAAAGAATTTATTTTGCCTGGTGCGCCTCTTCAATCACCAGATAAGAAAAAAGTTTTAAGCACTTCCTTTGACCTGATAGCTGGCTATGATCCTAATTCAATTCAAATTTGGCGAATTTCTAATACTGACATGACCAAAGAAATAGCTCTCGATCCACAACCAGTCAATTGGGGTCCATCTGATGCTGTTTGGGTTGATGATAAAACTATTCATTTCACCAAAAACATTTTAACCGAAGAAAAATTGCCAGCTTGCGCCGTAGAAAAAATGAAATTGGTTTTTGACGGCCTTACTTGGAAAATGCTTGAGGCTTAACCTTTAGTATTACGCATTTGCATTTGCACCCGAATGGCTTCTATAATGTCGTTTGGGTCTATATAATCTAGCTCTAAGAGAATTTGCCCAAGTGGTTTTTTAATTTCTTTGGACATTTGTGTTTGCAATTTTAAAGCCTCTAAAAGCTGATCATGGCTGATTTTGCCTAAATTAACTAAAATTTGTCCAATTAAACTTGCTGAATCTTGAGTCATAATTTTAAGCTCTGTGTTCAAACTTTAAGCTACCCAAAGCACCTGCTGCATAATTTATGGCTGCTGAGTTTCCCCCCTGACCAAGTTCATTAATTCACACCACCTCGGGTAGCTTTAATATATTATCTTATTTGCCCATTTTAGAACCACCCAAACCAAAAAAATTTTTTAGACAGGCATAAGAACAAATTAATTTTTGAAGTATAAAATAAAGTGGTATATACTTTTATTTATGAAAATGGTATTAAAAGTACTTTCCGAAAAAGAAAATGCCAGCTTTGACCGTGAGCGGTTTTGGGCAAAAATAGACTTACCAAACGGGAAACAAGGTTTTTTGCCTTCAGAGCTTGCCATTGATGATGATGATAAAGTTTTTTTTATTTGTTCACGTCCAAATAGCAATTCTTTTTTTAGGTTTTTGCCACCAAAACCAATACCTGAAGGTAGCTTTGTAAGTTTGGCTTTTCAGGATGGCGAAACTTTTGAACTTTGGTCTGGTGAAATTAAAAAGTTTATTGCAATTACCGAAGAGGGTCTAGACAAATATGAATTGCAATCGTTAAAACAAGAAATGGCTAAATCGGAGCGAGAAAAAGAACGGTTTCTGGTTTCGGTGCCTTTAAAAATAAAAGTTAAACATAAAGTTTTTTATTTTACGGGTGCCGAAATTAGCGAAAATGGTTTGGGTTTATGGCTACCTTCGGCTTATAAAAACCGCATTAAAAGCACTGAAGCTTATACTTTAACTTTTGAGCCAACCGAAGTTGAACCTTTTAGTTTTATTGTGCAAAGCGTCAGGCCAAACCTTGAAGACAGTTTTAATAAAGGTTTTGTAGCGGGCTTTAGTTTTGTAGATCTCGATCCAAACAGTGTATCGGCTATAAGAATTAAACAATTAATAAGTGCTCGTGGCAAGCTTAGCCCCAATGAAATGCCGCTAGAAGCTAAACATTATTTGCAAGAATTTTGGAAAGGAGAATCTTTTGAAGTGTGATATAAAATAGTTAAGTGAAAAATTAGGAAAAAATTATTCAGCAATGGAAGAAAATATTGAGCAAGAAAGCCAACAGGAAGAACTAGAGAATAAATGTTTTCAGCTTGAAGATCAGCTTAAAAGGTCAATGGCTGATTATCAAAATCTCTTGCGCCGAACTCAGCAAGAACGTGAACAAATGCGTTTATATGCCGCAGAACCAGTAGTTTTGGCTTTAATTCCAGCTTTTGACAATTTTTACTATGCTTTAAAATCTTTCACTAATCAATCCGCCGAATCAGAGCAGTTTTTAAACTCTTTGCAGATGATTTGGAATAATTTATTTTCTTCGCTTGAGCAAATTGGTTGCAAACTTCTCGACCCAATCGGTCAAATGTATGATCCAGTACAACACGAAGCGGTCGGAAAAATTGCCAGTGATTCGCCTGAAGGCACAATTTTAGAGGTTTTTAGACCTGGTTATATTCTGCGTGAAAGAGTTTTAAAACCAGCTCAAGTTGTAGTTTCGGCCGCTGAGGGCTAATTAATTATATGACAGAAGATTTTTATGCTTTGCTTGGTGTTGAACGTAATTGCAGTCTAGCCGATTTAAAACAAAATTATAAACGTTTAGCCCGTCAATATCATCCAGACAATAAAGAGACGGGTGATGAAAATATGTTTAAAAAAATTGGCGAAGCATATACCGTCCTTTCTGACCCGCAAAAAAAGGCTGTTTACGACCGTGTGGGTCATGAAGGTTATGCTCAAGGTGGTGCACGTTATGGCGGCGGCGGAGCCTATAATTCAGCCGAAATGTTTGGCGATTTGCATGATGTTTTTGAAACCCTTTTTGGCAGTTCTGGTGGCCGCCGTTCTAGGCGAAATATGCGAGAAAGAGGCTCTGATCAGCAAATAGTTTTAGAGCTTGAATTTTTGGAAGCGGCTTTTGGTGGTTTAAAAACTATTAAAATCAATCGCTTAATTAATTGTACGGCTTGTTCTGGTACGGGCGCAGACCCAACGGTTGGGGTTAAAACTTGCACAACTTGCCAAGGTAGCGGTGAAGTCAAAAGAGTTACTCAATCTTTTTTGGGCACTATAACGCAAGTAAGCACTTGTCCAACCTGTAGCGGCTCTGGCACAATTATTCCAAGTCCGTGCAAAAGCTGTTCGGGTAAAGGCCAAATTAGGCAAGCCTCTGACCTAGAGCTGAAAATACCCAAAGGTGTCGAAGAAGGTAGCCGTTTAGTTTGGTCGCAAAAAGGCAATGAAGGACGCAATGGAGGTCCTGCGGGTGATTTGTATATTTTACTTCAAGTTAAGCCTCATGCCCGCTTTAAAAGAGATAAACTTGATATTCATGAAGAAATTAATATTAGTGTTTGGCAAGCCATTTTAGGCCACAATCTCGAAATTGAAACTATACACGGCTCTCAAGCGGTTGAATTAAAGGCTGGTTTGCAACCAAATACAGTTATTTCTTTAAGCTCTTATGGAATTCGGCTTGATAATGGGCAATCGGGCAATCATCTTTTAAAAGTTAATGTGCAAATACCTCATAAAAAAGACGTGCCCAAAGAATTATTAGATTTAATGAAACAAGAAACAGACCCAGAAAAAGAAGATAAAAATAATTCTTCGCCATTTGCCAATTTTTTCCGGCGCAATAAAGACAAAGAATAAAGTTTTAAACCAAAGTGCTGTTTGCTTGAGCATTATTACAAATTTGAAAGTTGGTTAAAAGGGTAATTTAAATAGCCTATCGCTCTTATTAAGATGTTTGATAGTTTGGAATATACATACTTAAATTTAAAGAGGAAAGAAAAATGGTTTCTATTCAAGCTACTAGCCCAGCCAGAAGACAGATTACTCAGTTTGCCAAAAACAAATTCACTAATCTGGCTCTTGGTTTTGCACAAGCTTATCAGGAAAGAAAAACACGACAATTTGACCTTGTGAAATATACTCCAGAACAATTGCAAAACCCAAAACAAAGGGCAAGCACACAAGAATTTATTCAACAACTAGAACAGAATACTCCTTTAGCTCAAGCGATAAAAACACAATATAAAAAATCTGGTAGCAATTTACCTTTAACTGCTTGGGTTTTAGCTAAACTAGTTGAAATGCCTTCTCGAATGGCTCTGGAAACAACTCTAGACAAATTTCCAGATTCAAAAATTCCACCCAAGCTTTGGGGCGGTTTAACAAAAGGTTTAAAAGCTAGCGACAGTGACTGTGGAGGCGGTACTGGGGGTTAATGTCTTGCACTAGTTAAACCACCACGTGTTCGCTTAAGGGCTTCAGTTGGGACTGGAACTATATTATTTTTAGCGGTTTTGTCCCAACTTGCTTTTAAAAGCCATAAACCAGTTCCACCGCTTGCTAAGGTGCTACCAATAAGCCTAAGCATGGTCAGCATATCGTTTGGCAAACCAGCTAATTTACCTAAAAAATCGGCTCCAAAGAAAACAGCACTTAAGCCATTAGCCGCTACCCCACCAGCACCCCATTGGCTAGCTATAAAGGGACTTATTGCTCCAAAACCATTAGACAAAGAAGATAAACCACTAGTTGTGGAAGCAATGCCTAAAGAAACGTTTGTAATGCTTGTAGCTAACGGGTGCCTATTAGAATCGTTTTGGTCTTTGTCTGTGTAAAACTCAGAGCCTTTATTAAAATAATTCAAGCCCAAGCCGCCTAAAAGAGTTGAAAATAATCCAGCGATTCCAATTGTTCTGAGAGTGCCATTTAAAAATGCGGCAATCGGGAAAGCCCCACTGTGGCCAACACGAAAAGTAAATTTTTTGAAACCAGACCATTGCTTATTTTCTTCGGCTTGCTTTTGAATTAATTCGGCTTCTATTTGGGAATTTTTGCCCCAAAGGCTTCCTCTGGGCGGCCTGAGTATGCTTTTGCCTGTTTCTATATTTGACCCAATTTCGGCTTCAAGATTTTTAAAACTACGCCTAAAATATTCTTTGCCTACGCCTAAAATATTGCCTTCCTTGAGCATATTCCAGCATTTATCTAAATCAAGTTTTTCGGATATGAATAATTTTCTTTCGGACGCATTGCGAACTCGTATATTTTGCGAAGCTAAAGGAACTTGAGCCAAAAAAGTGCCGCCCATAAGCCAAGCCAAAGCACCTGCAAACATATTTCTTAATGCATTTGTTTTGCCCAATTTTTTATTAATAATTTCTAATTGAGCTTTGGCTTTTTCGAGTAAGGCCAAGTTTTCGGAGGTGGGATTTTGTTCTAATTGTTTACAAATAGTTTCAAGCTGGTCTCTTTGACGGGCTAAAGCTATTGATTCTTTTAGTGGTTTTCTTACTCCCAGAGCCATTAAGCCCAAAGCCAAATAAACCAAACGTGGAATAGAAGCAAAAGAAATAGCTTGGAGCGTACAGGCAAACATGGTTCCAATTAAGGCTTCAGGGTAAATTTCGGCACAAAAGTTTAATAATTTACTCCAGAAAGAATTTGGATCGTTTTTTTGATTAAAGCGATTATTAACAATACTATTAGCTCCATATGCTCCTAAGCCAGCTGGAACAGAACAAAGCACTGGAATGCCAGCCGCCAAAAGGTCAAATTTATTAACTTTTCTGAAAAATTCTTTCGTTTTGCCAATAAATTCTTTAGGCTTGATATTTCTCAGCCAATTGCCAGAATTTTTAGGTATTTCGACAGATTTCACCATTAGCAGATTTTTTTATAAATAATTTCTTAACAACACAAAAACATAAATCAAAACCTTTAGTAAAAATTAAATTTTATTATATTT
>CANLFK010000038.1 GCA_947489925.1 Candidatus Caenarcanales bacterium | reverse complement strand
ATTCAGGCGTTTATCCAAGGATTATGAAATGAAAGCTGTCTATTCTGAAGCTTGGATTTACCTTTCTATGACTAAAATTATGCTTAATCGTTTATCCTAATCTTTTATTTTAAGACAGCTTCTAAAGTTTTTTAATATTTGCTTAGGCTTGTTAAGATATTTGTCAGTGATAATAATTAAACAAAATGGCAATTAACTTAAGCAAAGAGCAAGTTCACGAATTATTAAAAACTGGCTTTAATGCAATTCCAATTTTTAGCGAGTTTTTAGCTGATTTAGAAACACCAGTAAGTCTTTACTTAAAATTAAAAGTTCAAAATCCAAAGTCTAAATCTTTTTTGCTTGAATCAGTCGAAGGTGGCGAAAAATTAGGAAAATATTCTCTTATTGGTTTGAATCCAGCGGCTGAAATGAAAGTGCAAAATAATATTTGTGAGTTTAAACCTTTTTGGACAGAAATAAAAAAATTAAATATAAAACTTGAAAATAATTTAAACTCTCTGGAAGCTTTAAATCAATTCATTCAAAATTTTAAAAGTCCGAATGATATTTTGCCTTTTGCTCCGCCCGGTTTAGTTGGGGCTTTAGCTTACGATATTGTTAAATATATTGAACCAGTTCCTAAATTAAAAGTTTGTCAAGATTCGCCTGAATCAATATTTTTTTTGCTGGGAGATTTAATTGTTTTTGATAATTTAAATAAAAACCTAAAATTAATTACTAATATTTATTTCCCTAAAGACTCAACTGATGAGCAAGTTAATGAATTATATAATTTGGCTTTGGAGAGAATAGATAATTTAACCAATTTATTAAAGGCTGAATTACCTAGTGAGAGCCGTAAAATTATTAATAATCAAATCTTGGAAAATAAAACCGAAGATAAAATTAATAATTGGTCAAGCAGTTTAAGCCAAGCTGAATTTGAAAATATTGTTTTAAAAGCTCAAGAACATATTAAGGCGGGTGATATTTTTCAAATTGTTTTGTCCCAGCAATTAAAGCTTAAAGTCGAAAATAAAAACTTAGATTCTTTGCATTTGTATCGGCTTTTGCGTAATTTAAATCCGTCTCCTTATTTGTTTTTGCTGGATTTTGCGGATTTTCAATTAATTGGTTCATCGCCTGAAGTAATGGTTAAATGTTTTGGGGAAGAAAAAAATGCTTTGCTTAGACCAATTGCTGGCACTTATAGACGAGGAAAAAACGATCAAGAAGATTTAGATTTAATGGAAAAGCTAAAAAAAGACCCGAAAGAATTAGCCGAACATTTAATGTTAATTGATTTGGCACGCAATGATTTAGGACGAGTTGCCAAGCCAAGCAGTGTTCAATTAACAGACTTAATGATTGTCGAAAAATATTCTCATGTTCTTCATTTGGTCAGTGAAATTACTTGCCAAGTCAAACCAGAATTTAATGTTATTGATTTATTAAAAGCAGTTTTCCCTGCTGGTACTCTGAGCGGCTCTCCCAAGGTTAAAGCTATGCAAATTATTTCTGAATTGGAGCCAGTTGCTCGAGGCTTTTATGGTGGTTGTGTTGGTTATATTGGTTTTAATAATTATATTAATACAGCTATGACAATTAGAACAATTTTACTGAAAGACAATGAAATTACCTTACAAGTCGGAGCTGGCATTGTTTATGATTCAGAGCCAAGCAAAGAATATCAAGAGACAATTAATAAAGCGGCTGCTCTGTTAAAGGTTATTGAACAATTACTGGCTTAATTTCAGATATTTAACTAAATTCAAATAAATTTCCATCAAAAAAGAAAGGCTTTCGCTAAGATTTATAGAAATATTATTTTGACTTTTTTAATTTGCGTCCTTTTCAAAAGAAAAATAGTTTAGGCAAGTTTTTGGTAAACTTCTTAATTTTAGGTGCGGCTTTATTTTTTTTAAGTGGCCCAGCTAAAGAATTGGCTATTTGGCTGGCTAAATCATTTTCAAGTTTTAATCAAACTATTAGCGAAAATTCAGGAATGCAAATTGATAAATTGATTAATTTGGCAGAGCTAATTGAAATCCAAAGAGACAAAATAAATAAATTAAATACAATTGTCAATAAACAAGAACAGGAATTAAATTCATTAAAATCAACTTTAGTGCAAATTAATAATATTGAAAACATTTTAAAAATAAAACAAAGTGCTTTTCCCAAAGCGGTAGCTTGCCGTATTATTAGCCGTTCTCCTAGTTCGTGGCAAAAAGAAGTTATTATTGATAAAGGCTCAGACCATGGCTTAAAACCTAGTATGGTTATAGTTACTAGCCGAGGTATTTTAGGTCAAATTCAAGAAGTTAAAAAAAATTATTCAATTGTTCAATTAATGACAAGCTCGCAAGTTAAATTTGGAGCAATTATTGAAAGAAGCAAAATTATGGGCATTTTATTCGGCGACAAGGCTGGCTATGCTCAATTAAAATTTATACCAATTGGTTCTAATGTGCAAAAAGGCGATTTAGTAATAACCAGCGAGGTAAATCCACTTGGTCTTGAAAGATCGTTTCCTTCTAGTTATCCAGTAGGGCGAGTAGTAGAAGTGGCTCATTATGAAAATAATGCTGAATTATTTATAAAAGTGAAATTATTTGAAGACGGCTTAAAGTCTCGTCATGCTCTAGTTTTATTGCCGGGTGATACCATTCCGCAAAGTAAAATTGACTTAAATTTGTCTTTTGCTAAAGATGAAAAACAGAATATTTTACCTTCCATTAAGCCAAAACCAGATATTTCAATTGAAAATAATGTAATGTCTTTAAACGCTAATCCGATAAATAAGTCAAATACTTCTGAAACTAAAAAGGAAATTGTAAGTATTCAGCCAGAAATAACTAAAAAAGTATTAAATAAACCAAATATTACTCAAATAAAAAAAGAAATCAACATTACAGAAAGCAATAATAAAAGTCCAGCAATAATAAAAGCACCCACTGCCGAAAAAACCGAATTAAAACCCAAAACTGAACAACCTATTATTGTCAATCCAGTTCCACAACCTACACCAATTAAACCAAAAGAAGAAGATGACCAATTTTAGACAAAACCTTATTTTAATAGGATCGCTAAACAGCACAAAACTCAATTAATTTTCTCTTCACTTCCTTAATTGCTTGCAAAGCTTTCCATGTTGGAGAATCAATTTCTTTGCTCTGATTACGCAATAAATAAGAAGGATGAAAAAAAGGCATTAACCAAATATCTTTTAAAATACCTTCAGAACCGATAATCCATTGACCATGTAATTTAGTGATTTTCGGATTTTTTATTCCCAAAAGACCAGTTAAAGAGGTTGAACCTAAGAGTAAAATTATTTTCGGTTTTACAATATCAATCTGAGACAGTAAATATGGCTTGCAAGCTTCTATTTCGCTTGAAGTTGGCACTCGGTTTTCAGGCGGACGGCATTTAATAATATTGCAAATATAAGTATCATTTTGCCTTGATATTTCAGCTGTTTCTAGTATTTTATCTAAAAGTTTGCCCGATCTACCAATAAAAGGAAGCCCTCTTAAATCTTCTTGTTCGCCAGGAGCTTCACCAATTATAAGCAATTTAGCCAAAGGATTTCCATCTTCTACTACTACCTGAGAGCGGGTTTCACAAAGTTTACATTTTAGACATAATTCAGCTGTTTTTTTTATTTCAAGCAAAGTATTTAAACCAGACCCAGACGGTTTCTGGAAATTTGGCAAAATTATATTAAGATTATTTTCAGTCATATTCACTAGCTCAAAATCTCTAATTATTTAAACCAAGTATATGAAGCTAATTGCCCCTCGCCAGAAGATACTTTAATTTCGATTTTGTCAATTTTATAAGTTTCAAGCATATTTTTATCTTCAATTAAACAATTAGTCAAATAATAAGACAATTCTTCTACTGTTGTATTACTAATTGGTAAAAGTTTCACATCTTTTTTATGAAAAATCAATTCATCGGTATTATGTTTTAAATAAACTTTTTGGTCTTTTTCGCTGATTTGCAAGTATGGAGACTGGCTCGGAATCAAAAAATATTCATCCAAAGAATTGCACAAAGCTCTCAATTTGTCTTTGAAAATATTATAGTCTGCGGTTAAACCATTAGAACTGACTTCTAAGCTAAAAAGACCTTTTACTTTAAAATTATGACCATGCAATCTTTCTCTTTCAGTCGCCGAAAATATTGTAAAATGCCCAGCCGAAAACTTCATATCTTCTTTGAAGAGTTCAATTGTAGTTTTATATGACATAAACTTAATTTATAAATCCGCGCCCTGAAGGACTTGAACCCTCGACATCAGGTTTTGGAGACCTGCGTTCTACCAACTGAACTAAAGGCGCATAAAAAATTATTATATCACTCTAATATCTTAAATTATTTAGATAAATTAACTTTTTTATAATTTTATTATTTTTTTACAAGCTGAATCAAAAGCTGATAAACTGTAAATTTAAATTATTACAATCTTTATAAATTACCAAAAAGAAGGAAATTGCTGTGGCTAGAGAAATTCCATTAACTGACATTCGTAATATTGGAATCGCCGCTCATATAGATGCGGGAAAAACAACCACTACGGAAAGAATTTTATTTTATTCAGGTTTAATTCACAAAATGGGTGAAGTGCATGATGGTACTTCTGTTACTGACTGGATGGAGCAGGAAAAAGAAAGAGGAATTACTATTACTGCTGCTGCTATTACCAGTAAGTGGAAAGACAAACAAATAAATTTAATTGATACTCCTGGGCATGTGGACTTTACAGTTGAAGTTGAACGCTCCATGAGAGTTTTAGATGGAGTTGTTATTGTTTTATGTTCAGTTGGCGGTATTCAACCTCAAACAAAAACTGTCTGGGGGCAAGCTAATCGTTATCATGTGCCAAGATTGATTTTTGTTAATAAAATGGACAGAACTGGTGCTGACTTTTTCCGTGTTTATGAACAAGCTAAAGAGCAATTAAGAGCTAATATTCACCCTATTCAATTGCCAATCGGAGCTGAAGAAAACTTTAAAGGCATTATTGATTTGCTTGAGCAAAAAGCTTATATGTACACTGATGGTGATGCTTTAGGAAAAAACATTGAAGAAATTGCTATTCCAGATGAATATAAAGAAAAAGCCGAAGAATATAGAGCTTCTTTGATTGAAGCCATTGTCGAAACTAATGATAAATTAGCCGAAAGTTATTTAAATGGCGAAGAAATTGCTTTAGCTGACCTTAAAGCGGCCTTAAGAAAAGCAGTTTGCGATATGAAAATCATGCCAATTTTATGCGGTTCAGCTTTCAAAAACAAAGGTGTCCAATTACTCTTAGACGCAATTGTTGATTATTTACCAGCTCCAATTGATGTACCGCCTATTAAAGGACTTTCAGATGATGGAACTGAAGTTGAAAGACATTCTGATGATTCAGAGCCATTTGCTGCTTTAGCTTTTAAAGTTATGACTGATCCTTTTGTGGGACGATTAACTTTCCTTCGTGTTTATTCAGGAAGATTAGAAGCTGGTAGTTATATTTATAATGCTTCCAAAAATCATAAAGAACGGATTAGCCGATTGGTTAGATTGCAAGCTGATGAAAGAATGGAAGTTAAAGAAATTTCGGCTGGAGATATTTGTGCGGCGGTTGGTTTAAAAGATACTTTTACGGGTGATACACTTTGTGATGAAAAAGCTCGTATTATCTTGGAATCAATGCACTTCCCAGAGCCAGTTATATCTGTTGCCATTGAGCCAAAGACTAAAGTTGATCAAGACAAATTATCAACATCCTTAAATAAATTAGCCGAAGAAGATCCAACTTTTAAAGTGCATGTCGATCATGAAACTGGACAAACTATTATTTCAGGAATGGGAGAATTGCATCTTGAAATTATTGTAGACAGACTATTGCGTGAGTTTAAAGTTGGAGCAACAGTTGGTAAACCTCAGGTAGCTTATCGTGAAACTATTAAAGGTAAATCACAAGTTGAAGGTAAATATGTTCGTCAGACAGGTGGTAAAGGTCAATATGGTCATGTCTGGTTAGATTTAGAACCAATGGAAAGAGGCAAAGGTTTTGAATTTGTTAATAAAATTGTTGGTGGTACTATTCCAAAAGAATATATTCCAGCAGTTGAAAAAGGTGTCAAAGAAGCTATGACTGGTGGGGTAATTTCGGGGCATCCAATTGTTGATGTTAAAGTTACTTTATTTGATGGTAGTTTCCATGAAGTGGACTCAAATGAAATGGCTTTCCATATAGCTGGAAGTATTGCTTTCAAAGACGGTATTAAAAAAGCTACACCGATTGTTTTAGAGCCAATTTTTGCCGTTGATGTCGAAGTACCCGAAAAGTTTATGGGTGATGTAATTGGCGATTTATCTTCAAGGCGTGGACAGGTTGAAGCTATGACAACTGAAAGAGGACTTTCAAATGTAAAAGCCAAAGTTCCATTATCTGAAATGTTCGGTTATGCAACAGATATTCGTAATCGTACTCAGGGACAAGGTAACTTTGCTATGGAATTTTCTTGTTATCAGGAATTACCAGCCGCTTTAGCTCAAAATATTGGAAGTAAATAGTAAATGAAGGAAACAGATCTGTCTTTCTTGGATGGATCTGTTATTAATAAGTTAATTATATGCACTCTTCACTTTCTCAAAAACACAATCAAAAATCAATATTAAGTGATGATAATTTAAGAAAAAAGCTTGAATTCAATCGAAAACAGAGCGAAAAACAAGATCAAACTGAATTGATTGAAAAATGTACGCAAGAATTCAAATACGAAAATTGCTCTCACCAGTATTGGAATCCAATTGAATTTTCTTTGCTGCACGGAACTTATTTGTGGGAGCAAGCGAGCGAAAAACAAAAAATCCTTTTAAATCAAATTTACTGGATTGCTTATTACTCCCAAATTATCTCAGCTGAAGTCGCAACGATTTTTTTCAATCAGGTAGCTGGAGCTGGCTTATTTGCCATGGAAGATTTTAAAATACTTTGCGATGCTCTTGACCTTGAATCTAGGCAAGAAAGATGTCATATTAATGCTTTTAAAACCATTTCCGAAGAGGCGGAATGGGAACTTTTTGGGGAGAGAATTTTTTCTTATCCAATGAGAGGGGTATTTGAACACCCAACCGTCATTCATTGGAGTAATAATCAATTAAAAGCTCAAATCAGAAATTTAAAATTATACGGCTATGTAATTTGTGCTTCCAATAGTCCTTTTTTGGCCAGTCAATATTTGACTATTCGAGGAATTAGAACTTTAAACGGAAAATTAGTACAGCATAAATTATCAAAATATTATTCAGGAGCCGCTAATAAAGAAACAATTTCTATTCCTTCAGCTATAAGTTATCATCATTTTATCGATGAAAGTTTTCACTTTAATACTTCTAAAACTATAGGCTTGGAGCTTTTAGACTATCTTCCGAAGCCGAATACTTTTGATAAATGGATTGTGAATAAGCTCATCTCAGGCTGTCAAGAAGATCATAATTCCTTTTCGGTGGCTATTAATGGAATTTTTTGGCATGATCCAGCTCTATTCAAGCAAATTCATAAAATTCTTAAATCTAAATTTTTTGGTTTTGATTCTAAAGATATAAAATATATTATGGAAAAATGTTTTACGGAAGAATCCGATGGAATGCACGGCTCTTATGCAACTTATAAAACAGCTCGTGAGTCTTACATAATGTTTTTGGATAATCTTGACTTTGTGGAAGCTAATAATCGTAAAATGCATATTATGAGTAAAACCTCAGTGGAAGCAACTTTAAAAACAAATAAACAAGCTTTGAAAAAATTCTTTAAAAATAATGAAATATAAAATTTGTTTTCCCGATACTGAATACTTACCGTGTGAGATGCCCGAAAATAGTAATTTGGCGGATGAATTAAATGCTAGCAATTCACCAGTTTTATTTGGCTGTAGGACTGGATTATGCGGAACTTGTTTAATTGAAATTATTGACTCAGCTGGTAAATTAAATATTCCAAATGAAATTGAAGAAGAAGCTTTGAGTATTTATGCCCCTAACAATCAAAAAGCTCGCTTAGCTTGCCAAGTCAGGCTTCAATCTAATATATCAATTAAAACTATTTAAAAGATTTAAGTTTTAATTTGTCTATAATTAATCTAAATAGTTAGAATTTGTGAAATGAAAATAAAATGAGTGCAGAGAAAAACTTTTGGTATATATTTGCAGAATCTGCTGAATTGAAGAAAGATAAACCTTTAAAAAGAAAAATATTGGGTGAAAATTTAGTTGGTTTTCGTGATAAAAATGGAAAAGCAATTATTTTATTAGATTATTGTTTGCACCGTTCTGGAAAATTATCGGAAGGTTGGATTGAAAATGGTTGTTTAGTTTGTCCTTTCCATGGCTGGAAATATAATAATGAAGCAAAAGTTTGTCGAATTCCTGCTGAAGGAAATGAATCAAAATTATTAAAAAAAGATTTAAAAGCCAAAAAGTTTTTAGTGGAAGAAAAGCAAGGATATATTTATGTTTGTCTTTCCGAGCAGGTTTTACCTCAAAACAAACCATTTGATTATCCGTATTATCAAAACACAAATTGGGCTACCGTAAGATTTAAAAACCTTTTTGAGAATAATGTTATTAATTGCGTTGAAAATTTCATTGATGTTCCACATACTGTTTTTGTACATCCTGGCATTTTCCGCTCTGAGAAAGGACAAAAAATTGAAGCAATTATCGAAAGTAAAAATGGAAAAGTATATATTAATTATCAAAATGAAAATAGTATAAGTAATTTTAATTGGTTTTTCAATTCATCAAAACAGCAAATTAAACATACTGATATTTTTATTACCCCTAATATTACTAATGTTAATTATAAAGTTTTGAACAATTGTCAGTATATAATTACTTCTCAGTCGGTGCCAGTTGATGAATGGCAAACAATGGTTTATACCGATATTAGTTATAATTTTGGCTTATTAACGCAAATTGCCAAACCAATTGTACAAAATCAGGCTGAACAAGTTTTAAGGCAAGATTTGAAAATTTTGAAGGAACAAGCTGAAAATATAAAACAATTCAAGAAAAAATTCATTGATACCGAGGCAGATTTGATTCATACTTTAATTAGTGAATTGCGGGATAAAACCATTGCAGGTGAGAATATATCTGAATTACCAGAGATAAAAACTAAAATTTCTTTTTATATATAATCTATGACTAAAACCGCCCGAGTAGTTTCTTTCTTTCCAGTTTTTCAGCTTTTAATGATTATTGGATCATTTTATTTATTAATTAATCAAAGCTTTCTTGGCGGACTTTTGGCGGTGACTTTCTGTATTTATTTTTTGCCAATTTTATGTCTTTATTTTCATAATTATTTTTTTCCGTATAAAGAAGGAAAATTTTTACTTAATACAAAACATTATACTTTCTGGTGGGGTATTCATCAGTTTCAGCTTTTATTCATTTCTTTGCCCTTCTTGGAAGGTATTTTGAGGCTTTGTCCGGGTTTATATAGTTTTTGGTTAAGGCTTTGGGGTAGTAAAATTGGTAAAAATGTTTATTGGACTCCTTCAATTGAAATCCTTGACAGAACAAGCTTAGAAATAGGTTCAAATGTAATTATTGGTCATAAAGTAATTTTTTTGCCACATGTCATTATGAAAACAAAGTCTGAGAGAGGATTAATTTTGGTATTGAAAAAAATTAAAATTGAAAATAATTGTTTTATCGGAGCTGGTTCACGCTTTGGACCCGGAAGTATTATTAAGGAAAACTCTATATTACCAGTAATAACTGATTTGAAGATTAATGAGGTTTTTGGGGAATGAATTTTATAACTTTAATTATTTGGTTTTTTAATAAATTATTTTTGCAATCTACCTATAATTCATTTTTACAAAAGCTGAAAGAGCCTGCCAAAACACAGCAAAAGCTGTTAAAAACTTTACTACAAGATTTAAGCCAAACTGAATACGGAAAACAATATAAAATTTCGAGCAATCATACATTTCTGGAGTTCAGCTTAAATGTCCCAATCATTGTTTATGAAGATTTAAAAAGTTTTATTGCTAAAATGCAAAAACAAAATCAGCCAAATGTATTAATAACTCAAAAGCCAATTTATTGGGAAACAACTTCAGGAAGTACAAGCTATAAAAAATTAATTCCTTACAATTCTAATTTACTTCAATCATTTGAAAATGCCTTTAAAATATGGGTCTCAGACTTAATTTTAGGGCAAAAAATTAAATTACAAAAAGCCAAAATTTTCTTTAGTATTTCCCCAGTTTCGGCTGAATTTTATCAGGAAAATAAAACCAATTTTAAAAGTGATTTTGAGTATTTAGGAAAGTTTTTGCATTGGGTTTTAAAGTTTTTTGTCATTAATATTCCTATCACAAATAATTTAAATTCTTTTCAGGAAAAACTTAGTTTATGCTTATTAGAAGAGGAAAATCTGGAAATAATATCTATTTGGAGTCCGTCATATTTATTGGCTATTTTGGATTATATTAAGAAAAATTTTTTAGTTTTACTTCCTCAAATAAAAAAAAGTAGCCGCAGAGAAAAATTATTAGTACTTTCAAAGCAAAAAAGTATTAATTGGCAAAAAGTTTGGCCGAATCTTCAATTAATTTCGTGTTGGACTTCAGCGGGAGCTATTAATTCAGCCAAATACTTAGCTTCTTTATTTCCCAAGACACAAATGCAGGGCAAAGGACTTTTATGCACGGAAGCCCCTTTAACTATTCCAATCGGAAAAGAAAATCTATATTTGCCTTTAATTACTGAAGTGTTTTTTGAATTTCTTGATTCAGAGGGGAATATCAAGTTAGTTGAAAATTTGGAAATAGGAAATATTTATGAATTAATTATTAGTCAAAAAGGTGGATTATTTAGGTATAAAAATGGTGATTTGGTAAAATGTATTCAGTACTTTCAAAATACCAAAACGCCGTGTTTAGAATTCATAGGGAGAAGTAATAAAACAATTGATTTAGTTGGTGAAAAACTTACTGAACATTTTATTAATTCGATTTTTTATAAGTTAAATCGAGAAGTTCAAAACGAAAATAAGTTTAATTCTTGTAGCTTTTTATTACCATTCAGCGACGGCAAAACTGTAAATAAATACTTTTTAATTATCGAGAAAAATATTACTAATAATACTTTTGCTAATTTAAATTTTGCTAAAAACTTTGAAAAAGAATTAAGAAAATCTCATCATTATAATTTAGCTAGAAGTTTAAATCAGCTCTCTCAGCTTGAACTTAAAGAAGTCAAAGATTTACTTTCTAAAGTGCAAGTATTTTTTTCGGAATATAAACAAATGAAAATTGGAGACTTAAAGGATTTTTGTTTAATTGCAGATCTAAATTTAGCCGATAAACTTTTGGAAATATTAAACTAAAAATTAACTGTTTCGTGATTAGAACAAGGTTCAAATAAATTTCGATCGCAGACGCTTTGTACAATTTCTTCCATTCCAGTTTGAGCAGCTAAATTCATTAATAATTCAAGCTTTTTCTGTGTTGTTTTTAAGTTATCAATTTCTTCCAAAAATTTAATTTTAGTTTGCTTAGAAAGCCCGCCTAAAGAAAAATCTATTATTTTAATTGATGATAATTCCCCTTTTCTAATCATCGAAGCATAAGCACTTAATTTGTCAATTAAATCAGTTTTCTGCTCAATAGAAAAGGATTTTGGCTTTAATAAAGTTTTTCCTGCAAGAGTATGCAAAGCTTCATCTTTCAAAATTTTTTGCAAGTCAGATTTAAATTCCTGATTGAGACAACTCTTGCTCAGTTTTAAATAATGATTTTGTCCCCAACCTTCCAAAATAATTTGGACTAAATAAAGTAGTTTTTGCGGCTCTAACTCTTCGATGATTTGATGAAGTAATTGCAAAAAAGAGCTTTGTTTAAGAAAATTTGAATCTGATAATTTGAGGTATTTTTTTAATATTTGCAAATGGACAGCTTCATCGGAAGACATAAAACAATAAAATTGTGCATTCTCCGTAAGCTCAGCCTGTAAAATCATTTTAGCTGCAAATTTCATACCCGCTTGCTCGATAAAATAAGCCTCATTCAATACATGATTAGAGTGCAAAATTAATATTTTTTCTTGTTCAAACAAGCTCAATGCTCTAAAAAGACTAGATTTTTCTAAGCCAAAATGCTCAGCTGGCCAGTAAAAATCATAATCTTCCTGGGCGGGAAATTGAAAATTAATAAGATTTTTATGAGAATGCAAAATCCTATTAAACTTATTATCAGGTGCTTGGTCTGAAAGATTATTTTGAGGCATTTATTTGTAAATAATTTTGTCCGTTTAAATGTGCAATATAGTCTGAAACAGTTTTATCTTGGGGCAAAGGAGTTTGAAAATTAAATTTAATACTCTGGAAAATTTTTGTATCGCCAACTCCAAAGTATTGATCGCCGATAGCTGTAATTGAAACGATAAGCAAGTTTATCAAATAACCTAAAAAGCCTTTTCTTTTTTTCGTTATATAAATGGTTTGCCCTTCAGTTTTCCCGTCTAAAGTTGGCCGCAAAGCAAACATTAAATACATATGCAAAAAATCTGGCCCAAAAGTAACAGTACCCAAACAACCTGACCAGTAGCTGAGAGCATAAGTCCAAACTTCTCCGTAAAATTTGGCAATTATTTTATAAAATAAGCTCAAATCGCCTGGTACTTTGCCAGTATTAAAAAAATGAATATTATTTTGATTGATAATTTTTGATTTCATTAATAAGCTGGAACCTGGCAAATTATGCACTGAATGAAAATGTTGCTCATCAATAGCATTAATCATAACAATATGAGGATGACATTGATGAAATAATGGTTTACCCAAAATTACAAAAACTTCTTGGCCTTCTAATTCAGGAATTTCAGGAAATTTTTCAGGCGGTTCTGCTTCGCCAAGCCAAAGCCAAATTAAATTGTATTTTTCATAAGTTTTCCAAGTTTTTACTTTTGCTGAATCAGGAATCTTAGATTGGAAACAAGGAATTTCAATGCATTGTCCCTCTGAATTATATTTCCACTGATGAAAAAAACATCTCAAATTTTCGCCTTCAACTTTTCCTTCTGCTAAATGAGAACCCATATGCGGGCAATAAGCATCAAAAATTCTGACTTTGCCTGCTTCAGTACGGAAAACCGCTAAGTCTTTGCCAACTACGGTTACAGCCTTAATTTGCTTTTTCTTCACTTCTTTTGAAGGTATTACCCAATACCAACCTTCCGCAATTAATGATGGATTATTGAAAACTGTAGGCATTAAATCAAATCTTTTTTTAATTTTTGAGTAAAATTTACCGGTAAAAACTTAGCATAAGAATTGTCATTAAACATTATTAAAGATTTTTTCTTCAGATTTTCTGGGCTGATTTCTGAGAAGCAAACAAGTTCATCGCCTGAATTGAAATTTGGATTTTGACTTTTAAAAAAATTTACTTCTTTATGATCCTTGGTTTTTTCATTTATACCATTCCATTCTTCTTTCAAATAACCCTTAGTTTCGGGAAATTTTATTAAAGCACTATTTGAGTTAAAGCATTCACCAAAACTTTTGAAAGCAATAGAATCTCTTTTCATTCTTAGGTTTTCCGGTATATTTGCCCCAGCTCGTGGATAATAGTCTTTAAAAAACAAATTCAAATAACGGTAAGTTCGATGACCTTTAACTAATAGTAACCAATACCAAGGAATGAAATTGAATTGCCTGTAAACCTCTCCTGCAAAACTAAGCCAAGCTTTGATCAAAATATTTGAACCCCAATATTGATGCTTAATAATAGTATCTCCTGAATATATAATGCCAAAATTTTCGTTCTGGACTGATTCTATATAGATTGAAATGGCCGAAAAACCGACTAAAGCATTATCTTCATTTTCATTAAATATAAGTATACAAAAATCCTTATTGTTAAAGTCCGATCTAAAGATTTGGCGATTAGTTCCACTATAATAATGAATATAAGTTTTATACATTTCTTCAATAAGTAATTCGCTTATCTGATGAATGGGTATAATTTCCGCTCTTAATAAGTGTTGCCGCATTCCGTCTACTAGTTTATATCTAAGTTTTCTATTATAAGGGAACATCTAAGAAGAAGTCAAAATGAGGATAATTTCAAGAATAATTGAGATTGAGAAAAAACTTCTGGATTTTAAGTAACAGTACCCAAACAACCTGACCAATAGCTAAGAAGCTGTCTGAAAAAAAGTAGAAACTGAGATAAATTAAAGTTAGAGTCGTCAAAAGAAACTAACAATGAATTATCCCAGCGATATTAATAATAAACAATTTTTGTTAATTAAAAAATATTTTGTGAGAGAAAAAAAAAGAGGTC
>CANLFK010000037.1 GCA_947489925.1 Candidatus Caenarcanales bacterium | reverse complement strand
TGGTTTTGCCATATCAGATGAAGTTGCAAATTTAGCGAAGAGAGAGGGCTTTTTTGTTCTAAGGCAGTCTGGGGAGAATGTTGTTATCGAAAAAGATGAAATTAAAGCTTATTGAAATAGTATAAATGACAATGTAATTAGATTTGTTTTTGCAATTTTATGGCTTTAGGCTTAACATTACATAATTCAAGTTTACAAAATCAATTTTAATTTAATGAGCCAAATATTTGATGTTGCTGTAATTGGAGCAGGCCCTGCTGGAATGGCGGCCGCTTTTTACTGTGGAACAAGAGGGTTAAAGCCTTTAATTATTGATGTTTTAAGCTCAACTGGTGGGCAATGCAGTACTTTGTATCCCGAGAAAATGATTTATGATATTGCTTCGCAACCAAAATGTACAGGACTTGGATTAATTGAAAAGCTTCAGGAGCAATTAAGCCAGATCAAACATGAAACTTCCTTTAATACTTCCATTAAGTCAATCAATAAAAAAGATAATATTTGGAATTTAATGACTAATGAAAATGAAATTCTTTTGGCAAAGGTTGTAATTATTGCGGTTGGAAAAGGTGCTTTTGAACCCCGTAAATTAAATGTACCTGGTGAAGAACTAAAAGGTGTTTTTTATACAGTTAAAAAATTAGATGTTTTCAAAAATAAAAAAGTCTTGATTGTCGGAGGCGGTGATAGTGCTATGGACTGGAGTTTATCACTTAAAAATTCAGCTTCTAGTCTTACACAAATACATCGTAGTGATAATTATCGTGCTCATGGTGGTTCAATTGAGCAAGTAAAAGAAGCCGCTAATATAGGTGAATTAGAAATGTTGCCTTTTTATGAAATTAAAGAAATTCGTGGATTAGAGGGAGAAGTAAGAGAAGTAACTATTTTCAATAATAAAACCAAAGAAGAAAGAATTTTAGCGGTTGATAATATTATTATTAGTGCTGGTTTTTTAACTAATTTAGGCGAAATCAAAGATTGGGGATTAGACACTGAGAGCAACAAAATTATAGTTGATCCACATAAAGGCTATCAAACTAATTTAGATGGGATTTATGCAATTGGTGATATAGCTCATTATGAAGGCAAAGTAGAATTAATTATTACTAGTTTTGGTGAGGCGGCTACTTCGGCTTATTATGCTTATAAAACTATACATGGTGATATTAAAGGTGCTGCTTGGTGTGCCAAATTACCTGCTGGTGAAAAGTAAATAAAAATAAAACTTAAAAAATAATAATTAGTTTAAGCATTAATTAAATTTGGGTAAAAAGAAAATGAAGTATCAAAATAAACTATGTTTTCGAATCAACAGTCCCAACAAGCAAAGTCGCTTGAATCTTTAAACTCAATTTATTCTCGTATTCAGTCTATAGATCAAAGAATTAATTCACTTAAAGGTGAGTCTATCTCTCCAAATTCTATTTCAAATACTGATACCAAACTTGATAATTTAGAATTCAGTCAGGTTTTGGGTCAAATACGCAATAATTTACCAGCCAGAGCTAATCAATGGATTGTTGAAGACGCAATTAAGCAAGCTAGCACTAAAACAGGCGTTGATGCGGATTTAATAAAAGCTGTTATTCAAGTTGAATCGGGTGGTAATTCAAATGCAGTATCTGGAGCTGGTGCAAAAGGTTTAATGCAATTGATAGACTCAACCGCTAATTCTTTAGGTGTAAATAATTCATTTGATCCACATGAAAATGCCTTGGGCGGTGCTAATTATTTAAAACAACAATTAAATAAATTTGGCGGAAATTTGCATTTGGCTTTAGCTGCTTATAATGCTGGTCCACAAGCAGTTGTAAAATACAATGGCATTCCACCATATACTGAAACTATTGATTATGTCAAAAAAGTAAGTGGTGCTTATCAATCTTTAAAGAAATTTGAATTTGAGAAAAACTAAATTCATTAGATTTTGCAATAATAAGATTAAATTTTTTTATAAATATTAATGAAATTCACGATTGAAAAAACTTGCTCAATAACCGGTGCTAGAGCTGGAATACTAGAAACAGCTCACGGAATAATTGAAACTCCTATTTTTATGCCAGTTGCTACCAAAGGATCGGTACGAGGCATGCCTTGGGACACAATTGAAGATTTAGGTGCAAGTATTGTATTAGGAAATACTTATCATTTGCATATTAGACCAGGTGAAAAAATCATTGAAAAAGCTGGAGGCTTGCATAATTGGAGCAAATGGCCAAAAGCTTATTTAACCGATTCGGGTGGTTTTCAGGTTTTTAGCTTTGCGAGGCGAGGAAGAGCCAAAATAGATGATCAAGGCGTTACTTTTAAAGATGATCTGGAAGGAAAAACCCATCGCATGGGACCAATAGAATCAATGGCTATTCAAAAATCTTTAGGAGCGGATATTGTGATGGCTTTTGACCATTGTCCACCAGCAAATGCCAGTTTTGAAGACATTGAAATTGCCGTCCAAAGAACTTATGAATGGGCACAAAAATGTTTGGATTTTAAATTACAAGATTATCAGTCATTGTTTTTGATTGTGCAAGGCGGTCGTTTTGAAGAATTAAGACAAAAAAGTTTAGACCAATTAATTTCCTTGAATGCCGAAGGTTATGCTTTGGGCGGTATTAGTGTTGGGGAAAGCCGTGAAGAAGTAGATAAAGTGGTTAAATCGATGGCGAATAAATTGCCTAAAAATAAACCTCGATATTTAATGGGAGTTGGCACGCCCAGAGACTTAATTGTCGGTATTAGTTCTGGAATTGATATGTTTGATTGTGTTTTACCAACTCGTATTTCAAGGCATGGTAGCTATTTTGGCGAAACTGGCAAAGCTGAAAGTATTACCAAAAAATCAAATACCGAAGACTTAGACAGTCCTTTGGTGAAAAATTGTACTTGTGCGACTTGTTTGCGTTTTAGTAAAGCCTATTTAAAACATTTATTTCAACGCTCTGAGATAACGGTTTATTATTATTTGAGCTTGCATAATTTACATACTTTACTGAATTTAAGCAGGCAAATGAGAGCCGCTATTTTGGACGATAAAATGACTGACTTTTTAAATAATCATCCAATGGGGCATTTAGCCATGAAAACTAATAATTTTTAAAAAAGATTGGGTCATCCCAGATTCGAACTGGGAACCAACTGATTAAGAGTCAGCTGCTCTACCGTTGAGCTAATAACCCATAATAATACTTCGATTTTAGAGCGAAATTATTTATTGTTCTTAGATAATTGTATAATCAAGTTTATCTATCCATCAAGTATTAAGTAATTCCTTGACAGAATATAATTCGACTGAAATTAATCGTGAAAAACAAATTATTAATTTAATCAAACAAATTTGCGGCTCTCAGACAGCATCTTTAATTGGAGATGATTGTGCTTATTTGCAATCTAAAAATTTATTAGTATCTGCTGACGCAATGATTGAAGGCGTGCATTTTTTGCCGAATATTAAGCCTTATTATTTAGGTTGGAAAATAGCTGCCATTAATATTAGTGATATAGCCGCTATGGGAGCTCAACCCGAATATTTATTATTAACAGCCAGTTTACCTGAAAAAATCGAAATAAGTTGGATTGAAGAGTTTATTAAAGGTTTAAATGATTGCTGTTTAGAATTTAATGTTACTTTAATTGGTGGAGACTTAACTAGAGCCGATAAAATATGCTTAAGTGCGACGATTTTGGGCAGTGCTTGGCTTGAATTAGAAAGTGCCAAATATAAAACAGCTCACAGATTTAATGCTATTGCGGGACAAAAAATCTTAACAACTGGCTCTTTGGGTGATAGTAATATTGGCTTGGAAATTTTGCAATCGGCTAAAGAAAACTTAAATGAAATTGAAATGAAAAGTAATTTTGCAGATTTAGTATTAGCTCATTTAAAGCCTTATCCACAGGTAAATTCAGCAAGGCAATTATGGCAATTAATTAAACCAGAAACGGCTCTTTGTTTAATGGATTCGAGTGATGGATTATTAGACTGTTTGCAACAAATTTCAGAGCAAAGCAAAGTACAAATGCAAGTTAATTTAAAGCAAATACCGCTCTCAAAAGAGTTAAAACAATATATGAAATTAAAAGATTTAAACTCAGCCGAAATTATTTTGAATGGTGGAGAAGATTATCAATTAATTGGCACTGCTTTTTTGAAAGATGAATTAGATTTACCAGAGCCTTGGAAAATTATTGGTGAAGTAAAAGCTGGTTCTGGAATCGAAATTAAAGACTTTGAAGGAAATAATTTGGAGCTTAAATCTTT
Organism: Candidatus Caenarcanales bacterium; assembly: GCA_947489925.1. Lineage (GTDB taxonomy): Bacteria > Cyanobacteriota > Vampirovibrionia > Caenarcaniphilales > Caenarcanaceae > JAAFJH01. The sequence goes on along the minus strand of CANLFK010000037.1, from coordinate 10,287 downwards.
GAAGAAATCATTTCAACATTTCAATTAATAAATTGGATTAAATTGACGATTGAAAGAGAGTATTTGCTAAAGAATTTTATTTGCTAAACCCCCTCCGCCCCCTTGACAGGGGGAACTAAATGTTTTCAGTAAATAATACATTCAAATTTCAGCTTCTAAAGCCCCCTTTCAGGGGGTTGGGGGTTTTTCTGCAACATTTCAATTAATAAATTGGATTTGCGGTAAAACCAAAGACCGCCATATAATATTTGCTAACTACTTAAATTTTACTTATAAAGTATTTGTTTTAGAATTCATTAATTATGGTTATTTCATCAAATGATTTGCGTCCAGGCGTAACAGTAAAAGTAGATCACGATATTATGACAGTGATTGAGTTTATGCATGTAAAACCTGGCAAAGGGGCGGCTTTTGTTAGGACTAAATTGAAAAGTCTAAAAAATGGCAATACTATCGAAAAAACTTTCAGAGCTGGAGAACGGCTTGATGAAGCAAATATCGAAAAAAAAGAAATGCAATATTTGTATAAAGCTGGCGAAAATTTTGCTTTGATGGACAATGAATCTTTTGAGCAAATTGAAGTTTCAGCCGCTCGTATTGGTTCTAAAGTAAAATACTTAAAAGAACAAATGAATTTGTTGATAGTTTATTGTGATGGGCAAATTCTTAATATTGAAATGCCAAACTTTGTTGAATTGAAAATTATTGAAACACCTCCATCCGTCAAAGGCGATACAGCCGCTAGTAGTTCTAAGCCAGCTACCCTCGAAACTGGAGCTTTAATACAAGTGCCATTTTTTGTAAATGTTGGTGAAACAATTAGAGTTGATACCCGTGATGATTCCTACCTAGACAGAGTTTAAAGAGATAAAACCATGCTAACATATGAGCAAATACTTGAATTAATAGACAAATTAGTTGAAACACCTCTCTCTGAAATTAGTTTGACGCAAGGTGAATTTGCTATTTCTTTGAAAAAAGAGACTCAAAATAATAATTTAGCTAATAATTTAAGTAATATTAATACAGCTTTGATTGGTGATGGTTTAACTCAGTCGCAAATTTTAAATAATATTCCAGCTGAGATAAAATATTCAGAGCCTCAAGCTATTAAATCAGCCGAAAACTTAATTGATATTACTTCGCCAATGGTTGGTACTTTTTATGCTTCGTCTTCGCCAGATTCGCCTCCATTTGTCGAAATTGGACAAAATATTAAAATCGGAGATGCAGTTTGCATTATTGAAGCTATGAAAATGATGAATGAATTGCCAGCTGAAATCAATGGTGTAATAGCCGAAATTTGTGTTAAAAATACTGATATTGTTGAATATGGGCAAGTTTTATTTAGAGTAAAAGCTGGAAGTTAAAATTTATGAATATTTTAGGTAATAGTTTTTTAAATAATATTGGTGGTGAATTAAGTTTAAGCAGTTCTGGTGAGGAATTTGAAAAATATAATCCAGCTGATAAAAATCAATTAATTGGTAAATTCCAAAAGTCTAATATTCAAGATTTAGAAAAAGCCGTCTCAGTGGCGAAAATAGCTTTTAAAACTTGGAAAACTACACCAGCCCCACAGAGAGCTGAAATTTTATATAAAGCCGCCCAAATTACAATTAGCGAAAAAGAAAAACTAGCTCAAATATTAACCCAAGAAACTGGAAAACCTTTAATTGAAGCTTTGGGAGAAATACAAGAAGTAATTGACACTTATTTATTTTTTGCAGGCGAAGGTCGCAGACTTTATGGAATGACTGGACAAAGTGAATTACACAATAAGTCTATTATTACAATTCGGCAACCAATTGGTATTTGTGGTTTAATTAGTGCTTGGAATTTCCCGAGTGCTGTGCCTAGTTGGAAAATTGCTCCCGCTTTGATTGCTGGAAATGTTGTAATTTTAAAACCTTCCGAAAAAGCTCCTCTCTCGGGTTATTTATTAATTGAAAATCTGTATAAAGCTGGTCTGCCAAAAGGTTGTGCTTCAATTATATTTGGTGGCGGTGATTTGGGCAGAGCAATGGCTGAACATGATGATATAAAAGTTATTAGCCTGACTGGTTCTACTGAAATTGGCAAGCAAGTTTCGGAAATATGCGGCAGTAAATTAAAAAAATGTGCTTTAGAATTGGGCGGAAAAAATGCCATTATCGCTTTAAAGGACGCAAATCAATCTTTATTACTTGAAGGTATTTTGTGGGGAGCTTTTGGCACAGCTGGACAAAGATGTACTTCGACTAGTCGTTTAATTTTAGAAAAGTCTGAATGGAGCGAAATTTTCATCCAGAAATTAATTAAAGCCGCTAATAATTTAAAAATTGGTAATGGTTTAAATCCAGATAATCAGATTGGACCTTTAATTTCAGCTGAACATCGTGAAAAAGTAAATGATTTTGTAATGCGGGCAATTAAAGACGGTGCAAAATTAATTTGTGGTGGTCAAAAGCTTGAGTCGGCTGATTTGAAAAATGGTTATTTTTATGCTCCAACTATTTTGACAGACATAAAGCCCCACCTAGAAATTGCTAAGCAAGAAGTTTTTGGGCCAGTTTTATCAATACTTGAAGTTAATTCATTTGAAGAAGCCATTGAAATAGCTAATAATACTGATTACGGATTGTCTTTGTCTATTTATACACAAAATATAAACTTAGCTATGCAAGCTACCAATCAACTAGAAGCAGGTTTAACTTATATTAATGCCCCAACTATCGGAGCAGAATGTGGCGGAGCTTCAGCCTTTGGCGGCTGGAAAAATACGGGTAATGGATCTCGAGAAGGTGGAGTTTTAGCACTTGATACTTATACTCAATACAAAACAATTTATTTAGATTATTCTGAAAAATTACAAAAAGCTCAAATTGACTAAGTATCTTTTTTATTAATATGCTCACTTGTTATAAAGCTCTCTTGATGGTATATTTGGCATAAGTTTAAGATTTTTATATTTTATTATGGCGAATTCGCAATTACATTTAAAAAAAGCTCGTGAAATAGCTGATTTGGTAAATAATGGCAAAATAACAGCTGTTGAAGTAGCTAAATATTTCCTTGAGAGAGCCAAAATATTAGATGAAAAAGTAAATGCTTTCAATTCATTCACAACCGAATTAGCTTTAAAACAGGCGGCTGAAGTCGATCAAAAAATTAAAAATGGCGAAAAATTACTTTTAGCTGGCGTGCCAATTGCAATTAAAGACAATATTTGTGTCGAAAATACCAAAACAACTTGCTCTTCCAAAATGCTGGAAAACTTTATTGCCCCATATGAATCAACTGTTACAAGCAAATTATGGGCGGCAGGAGCTATTTGTATTGGTAAAACTAATTTAGATGAATTTGCCATGGGAAGCTCAACCGAACATTCAGCTTTTGGTCCAACTCGTAATCCTTGGGATTTAAATCGTGTACCAGGTGGTTCTTCTGGCGGTTCAGCGGCGGCGGTTGCTTCCAGAATAGTTCCTTTGTCTTTAGGCTCAGACACGGGTGGTTCTATTCGTCAGCCAGCTGGTTTATGTGGTATTGTGGGCTTAAAACCAAGTTATGGATTTATTTCTCGTTTTGGCTTAATTGCTTTTGCTTCGTCGCTAGACCAAATTGGCCCTTTTGCCACTGATTTAGAAGATGCTCAATTACTTTTGTCCGTTATAGCTGGACATGACCCGAAAGATAGTACTTCTCTAAAAAATACTCCCGCTTTTAAAGCTCAAATTGAGAATAAATCAAATTTAAAAAACTTAAAAATTGGCTTAATCAAAGAATTAATGCTTAATGAAGAAAATGCTCCCGCTGATTTAGTTTTAAAGTTCAATGAGTCAATTAAGTCTTTAAAGCTAGCTGGTGCCGAAATTAAGGAAGTGTCTTTGCCCATTAGTACAGCTCATGCTTTAGATGTTTATTATATTGTTGCTCCCGCTGAAGCAAGTTCAAATTTGGCTCGTTATGATGGAGTTCGCTATGGTTACCGTGATGAAACAGCACTTAGCTTAAATCCAATGTATGCACAAACTAGAGCTAAAGGCTTTGGAAAAGAAGTTATTAGACGCATTATGATTGGAACATATGCCTTATCTTCGGGTTATTATGATGCTTATTACAAAAAAGCTTTGCAGGTTAGGCGTTTAATTTCAGAGGAATTTGAAAAAGTTTTTACTGAATTTGATGTTTTGATTAGCCCGACTTCGCCGATGACAGCTTTTCCTTTTGGTGATAAATTAAATGATCCTTTAGCAATGTATTTGTGTGATATTGCCACTATTCCAGCTAATTTGGCGGGTTTACCAGCTATTTCTATTAATTGTGGTTTTGATGAAAAAAACTTACCAATTGGTTTTCAATTAATGGCAGCTCACGGACAAGACGAAAAATTAATGGACGCTTCTTTTGACTTTCAAAATATTTTTAAAAATAGTTCTAATATTCAAAGCCAAATTCCAAGTATTGCTTTATGAGTTAAGAACAAATAAACAGTGAATTATTCTGCAGTCTTGTTTTTTGAATACTTGGGGTTTTTAGCCAAAAAAGTTGAAAAATAGAAAGGCAAAGTGGCAGAGTCAGAATTTGCTTTTAAAACAAGATAATATTTATTAAATGAAAAGAGAATTTGCTTTTTGGTTTTTTATTTTTGGTTTTTGTTTGGCTTCGGTCTTGGCTTTTTATGAGGGCTTTAATAATATAGTTTTATTTTTTAGCTTAGTTTGTAATTTTGTATTTTTAATTTGTTTATTAATATTTTTACGCTCCCGAAGCTTAAAGCGAATAATTATTTTGAGTGTAATTTTCATATTTTTTGGTTTTAATTTGGGCTATTTAAATTCTCTTCGTTTAAGTAAAGTCGCTGAATTCAAGCCAGAAATACCAATTTGTTTAAAAGTTACAATTATTGAAAATATTAAAAACAAAAGAGTAATCGCTTTTAATGAGCAATTTGGCAAAATATATTTAAAGTTTAAGTTTCAAAGCGATCAAATTTTACTGGGGGACCAACTTTTTATTTATGGACAATTAAGTTTGGCTAAAAATATTCAAGAAACAAATTATCTTCGCTCTCAGTCAGTTAAAGCCAAATTAGATAAAGTTGAAATTTTAAAATTTACCGAACAAAAGCCAAATTTTTATAAGTTTTTAGGAAAATTACAAACTAAATTTTTAAAAATTCATAAAATTCAGCTCCGAAATGATGAAAGTGCTTTAATGCAAGGAATGTTAGTTGGTCGTTCTAGCGGGAAGCAAATCAGCCCAGAAATATGGCAACTCGGTCAAAATTTAGGTTTAATTCATCTTTTTGCGGCTTCTGCTATGAATTTAGGAATTTTAATTTTGGCTCTCAAAGAGTTATTTAAGCTTTTTCGATTTAGCCGAAAGCTAGAATATTTAATTTTATTTGTAGCAATTAGTTTTTATACTGGCTTAAGTGGCTTTATTCCATCGATTATGAGAGCTTGGTTTATGGTGAGCTTGGTTTTATTGGGCAGTTTTAATGAAAAGAAAAAAGATATTTTAAATATTTTATTGATGGTTTTTTTATTGTCTTTGCTTTTTGCACCAGATTCAATCGGAGATTTGGGTTTTCAATTTTCTTATTTGGCAACTTTGGGCTTAATTTTATGGACAGCTAAATTAACGCATTATTTCAAATTTTTGCCTCATTCTTGGGCTGAACCACTAGCCGCTATTATTTGTGCTCAGGCTTTAATTTTACCTTTGCAACTTTTTTATTTTGGCAATATTTCTTTTTATTCAATTCTGGCTAATTTATTTGCCCTTTATATAGCAAGCACAGCCATGATTAGCGGTTTAATAGCTAGTTTATTATCTTGTTTTGGTTCTATTGGCTGGATATTAGCTGGTTTGCCCGAAAGTGTGGCTTCGCTTTGTTTAAGTCTTTTGCTTTGTTTGATGAGGTTTTTAGGACATTTACCATTTTCAGATTTTAAATTTGGAGAAATTAATTTAATTTGGGTAATTTGGCTTTATTTTATAATTTTGGCTTTGGGAGCTGGTTTTTGGCAAAAATATAAATTAACCAAGCATTTTATTTTGGCTATTAGTTTGTTTTTGGTAATTTTGCAAGCTCAGAGCGAAAGCTTATTGACTTTACAATCATTTTCAAGTTTGCATTATGAAGCTTTGATGATTAAAACAGTTAAAAACCAAAATATTTTAATTTGTAAATCTCAAGATCAATTAGCCGCCCAAAAAATAAATATACAATTAAAAAAATTAAATTTAAAATCTCTGAATTGGCTAATTGGCGATTGTGAAAATTTGGAAATACCTATTAAAAATCAAATTAATTTAAAATCTAAAATACAAAGCAAACAAATTGAATTAGAAAAAGACTTAATTTTAAAGCTCTCAGAGAAGTCAGTTTTATTAATTTACAAAAATTTCAGTGCTTTAATTTTATTTGAGCCAGTCAGTTCAAACAATTCATCAGACTTTTATTCATTAATCAAATTTGTTTATCCGAAAACTTTAAGCAAAAATAATTTCTGGAATAACTCTCCCAAAGCTGAATTTTGCCTAATGCCACATTTAACTAAGCCACAAAGAATTGAAACTAATTTATTGCTAAAAAACAAATGCGACCAATCAATTGATTATTTAAAGGCAAAGTCAATCACAATAAAGACAAATGGGGTTTTTATAGGAATCCCAAAATAAAGACAATTATTTTCACTATAAATCCTGAATTTCCTTATTCTAAAATTTCATCAATTAGCATCCAAGCACCAGCCGAATTATATTGTCCTTTAAAACAAATTTTTGAATTTTTAGAGGCATTTTTCAGCATAAAATCATAAACTTCTGGGTCAAGAGTTATAGCACCAGCTGTATTTGCAATATTGGAAGAAAAAGGCATTTGGCGAGTAATTGATTTATCATTTTCATCTTTTGGATATTCAAGTTTAAAGCTTTTTGCATTTCCGCCTTGTTTTAAGGTCGCACAGTATTTTTGCCACTGATATTTAGGTATTTTAGCTTGTGGCTGTTGTTTATCTACAAATAAGTTTTTCCATTTTGCCTGAGCAATCACAGCCGCTATTTCGCCTCGAGTAAGATTATTTGAGAAATTTAGTTTTTCTTTTAAATTGGCTTTTTGTGTCCACTTTTCAAAATCACTTTCGCTAATTATTTCATTGGGTTTAAAGTTTCCATCTTTCGGAAAATCAATTATTCCAGCCAAAATTAATTTTTCAATAGCTGCTCTAGCTGGATAATTTGATTTTAAATCGTATAAAGTAATTAAAGCTGATGGAGCTTGTTTGTCGAGTAATAAAAGGTTTTGTAAATCTTCTAAATTAATATTATAAGGATTTATATTTTGGCTTGCCGCTAAATGAGCCGCTGCTCCCGCTGCTTGACCAATTAATAAACAAACTGGCTGTAAACGACTAGAACCATTAGCAATATGACTGACAGACCAACTTTTTTCGGTTACCAATAAACCATTGACCTTAACTGGCAAAAGTGAACTATATGGAATTGAAAAGCCAGTACCAGTATATCTTCCGCCCCACTGAATAGACTTAGGAGCTAATTTAAAGTATTTATCCGAATTTGGTTTAGCCATTTCAAAATAATGATGATCATTTGCATAATTACCGATTGCAATACTGTCTGGCAAATAACGGGCTTGCTCACCATTTTTCAGGTCTGGCAAAATATCATTTTCGGTTAAAGTTTTAAAACCTTCCAATCTCAAAACCTCCCGATTATAAGGAATATAAGCTAAACCACCAATTTTATTATTTAATGAATTAGCGGGAAAAACCTCTGTTGCAAGCCCAAATCTCTCACCAAAAGTGTCTTGAATATATTTGGCAAACCATAAACTATAAACTTGTGCTTCTTTAAAAAACTGCTCTCTTTCACCAACTTTATCACTAAAAATCCGCTCAATTCCTAGGCTATAATCATTTCCACATTTTGGCCAATTAATCATAAAAAGCTCTGGTGAAACTTGCCCATATGTCAAAAATGATTCTGGACTAAAAAAAGAACTATATTTTTCAGCGGATTTGTATTTGCCAGCCCAATCAATTGAATTCGGATTTAATGAAAACCTTGATTCAGACTGAGATTTTTTGATTAATTTTTCATTTTTGAAAGCACACCAATAACGGCTGGCGGCTTTTTCATAAGTATAACCGCTAGGAGCTGGAATTAAAGGAGCTTTTTGACCAATTCCATAATCTTTAATATAAAAAGCCCAAGTTAATTCTTGTAATGGATAACGAATTATCAGTTTTGATTTTTTGATTGGAGCACTCGGTTCTTTGAATTCGCCAGCATATTCCCAGCCCAAACGATGAGGAATTTTACCAATTTTTAATAAATCGCCAAACTCAGAAGCTTCAATGGTAACTTTGGCTTTGATCGTAATTATTTTACCGCTCTCAGAGCTAAATTTGACACCAATTACTTTCGGGTATTTTTCAGAATTATCAAAAAGAACTTCAGTTGGTTTTAGTGAGTATAAAACTTTTATATTTTTCTCTTCAGCCACCCAATCTTTAAAAACTTGATTTCCGATTTTAGGATTAAAAGTGAATAAGCTCACCCAGCCATATTTTAATAAATTATTTTCTTTTTCAGCTAAACGATTTAAAAATTCTTGCCATAAACCAGTTTGAAAGGCTTTTAATTCATTACCATCAATTGCAGATACGCCAGCTTCGGTCATAGATCCACCCATCCAATCATGGCTAGAAATTAAAATTACTTTGCTTCCAAGTCTAGCCGCCTGAATAGCTGACATTACGCCACTCTGCCCAGCTCCAATGACTAAAATATCAGTGCTTTCATCATTTACTTGGCTAAAACCCGCTACAGATAATTGAAAGCTAATTATACAAAATATAAAAACAAATAAGATTTTTCTGATCATGTAGCATTTGAGTCTTTGGAGCTTATTAAAAATTATAAATTCTATGATGGTTAAAAGCTAATTATTCTGGATTAATGCCGACAGCTCACCTTCGATACGATTCTGAAATGATTTGTAAAAACAATTTGTAGAACTGTTTATTCATTTACGCAAACAAACTAATTGCCTTGCTATCTTTAGTCTGTTGAGAAAAAATGATTTTAAGTTTAATTTTGCATACTGAAATTAGCAATATGCGTAAAAAATCAACTATTTCAATTAAGTTTGGTGAAAAAGTCAGAGAAACACGAATGTCGAAAAGTCTTTCTCAAGAACAGCTAGCTCACATTGCTGATTTGCATAGAACTTATATAGGGATGGTTGAACGAGCAGAAAAGAATATTACACTGGTGAATATTGAAAAAATTGCTAAAGCGTTAGAAGTAAGCATAATTGAACTACTAGAATGATACCAAATAATAAATTAATCACGCTAAGCAATAATCTAGAATTAATTATAAGTTTTTTAAATGATTTAATTATCAAACCTAGAGTTGATATAAGAAAATGGTCTGAAATTACGAAACAAACTCCGACTTTAAAAATTGGATATATTGGTCAGCATTTAAGCTCACTAATTCTTGGAATGCAAGGTGGCAGAACTGGTGCTAGAGGACATGATATTATTGATGGAACGGAAGTGAAATCTTGTACAAAAGTAGACCAAGCTGATAAGTGTAATGATTGTGGCGAAAGATTAATGCGTTCTGAATTAGTTTGCTTTAATTGTGGAAGTTGTCATATTAAAAGAAATGATGATAGCAAATGGCTGTTCTCTATTAGGAGTTTGGAAGAACTGAATCAATATAAAGACCTTTGTCGGATTTTTTTATTAATTTCAGATTATCCAAATTTTAAAAATAATGATTTTACTTCTATTAGGTTTGAAGCATTTGAAATATATCCAAAAAGTGATAGAATGAAGAATTTCAATTTTCTTCTTAATAATCACTATAATAATATTTATTTACCTAAATTGAAAAATAATCAGAAAACTAATCCTATGAATTTTCATCCTTATAGTTTTCAATTTTATTTATGTAATCCTGTAAAAGTTTTTTCTTGCATTATTAAGAACATTGATATAAGTACCTAGACAAAAGAAATATGGTGTTTTGTGTTGATGGAATTTAATATTTCATTGAGTGCCTGCTTAAGTGAGTTAAAATTAATATATGCAGAAAACGGAATCCATAAATACTTGATAAACCTCCAAACAATTTCAATTATAGCAATCCCCGACTAAAAGGATAGATTAACTAATTTAGAGAAATGAGTGAAATAATTAGAAAAGTCAAAATCACATATTTTTATGAAAGCTTCATCAATAGCTTCAACTAAACAGTCTTTTC